>JBJMWH010000427.1:0-5804 GCA_045810245.1 Burkholderiales bacterium
TCAGGTCGACCGACTTGCGCTCGGCCTGAGCAGCGCTGAGCGCTACCGCGGGCCGCGCGCTCTGGGCAACCGCGGGCGGGCTCCACGCGAGCGACGGCGGCAGGGCGGCGAGAAGGAGCAGAACGGCGAGGCGTGTCATCCTGGCTAGGAGGGTCTCAATGCAGCGTCTGGGTATGGCCCGTCAGCAACGCGAGCGCCCGCTTCAGGGCGGTGAAATAGCCGTAGCTGAAGTAAAGGCGGTCGCGGCTGCCTTCATCGGCGCGCGGCTGGTCGCTGTGCACGTCGAGCCCTCGGGCGGCAAGCCACTCGCCCAGCTTCGCGATCTCCAGGCGGAGCGCGCCCTCGACCGATGCATCGTTCAGGCCGGCGTCGTCGCCCCGGGCTGCGGGCAGCGACTGTAACGTCGCGCGAGCTTTCATGGCGCCTAGGATGCACTCATTGCCGCTGGCCGTATGTTCGGTTGCGCACGGACGCGCCCTGCCTTTTTCTCAGCGTTGCCGAACCAGCGGGTAGCACGAGCAGGCGGCCGCCTCCAGCCCCGCGGCATCAAGGAGGCGAATGTTGCCGCGCTCGTATTCGATCAGCTTGCGTCGCTGGAGGGCGGACGCGGCGTGCGTCACGCCCACGCGGCGCACCCCCAGCATGTGCGAGAGGAACTCCTGCGTCAGGCGGAATTGGGCCGAGCCGACGCGGTCGCGGGTCATCAGCAGCCAGCGCGCGAGGCGCGCCTCCACCCGGTGGAACCGGTTGCAGGCGGCGGTCTGGGTGATCTGCGCCATGAGGCCGTGCGCATAGCGATGCAGGCCGTCCCGCAGCGGCGCGCTCGCATTGAACGCCTTGCGAAAGCCCGCGGCACTCATCTGCATCGCGGCGCCGCCGCCCTGGACCAGCGCGCGCACGGGCGAGACATCGACTCCCAGCGCGAGCGGAATCCCGACCATGCCCTCGCACCCCACCAGCCCGACTTCGAGCTCGCTGTGGCCGTCGACTACGGTGAGCAGCGAGACGACCGACCTGCCGGGAAAGTACACGTCGCGGATTCTCGCCCCGGGCTCGTAGAGGACATCGCCGAACTCGAGCGTTACGGCGGCGAGTCCCGGCAGCAGGTCGCGATAGGACTTGCGCGGCAGCGCGGCGAGCAGGCGGTTGGCTTGCATCCCTCATTGTTCGCGCAGGCGCCGGGCAAGTATGTTCGCGCGCACACACAGTGCGCTCTTAGTTGCTGGCGCCGCCTTGCGGAGCGATCCAGGAGAGCAGCCGGTCGTACTCCTTCTTCACCACCCCGTAGCACTCACATACGCGCGCTTCGAGCTGCGGCCGGTCGAGAACGGTGATGCGCCCGCGCCGGTATTCGATCAGGCCCTCTGCCTGGAGCTTGCCCGCGGCCTCGGTGACGCCTTCGCGCCGCACCCCAAGCATGTTGGCGATGAGCTCCTGAGTCATCCGCACTTCGCTGGAGGTAACGCGGTCGAGCATCAGCAGCAGCCAGCGGCAAAGCTGCTGGTCCACCGCGTGGTGCCGGTTGCACACCGCCGTCTGCGTCATCTGGGTGATGAGCGCCTGGGTGAAGCGCAGCAGCAGGTGCTGCACCTCGCCGCTCGACTCGAAGAGCTTCCTCAGGACCGTGCCGCGCACCCGGTAGCCGTGGCCGCCGCTCTGCACCACGGCGCGGCTCGGCGTCGTCTCGCCGCCCATGAAAAGCGAGATGCCGACCAGACCCTCGTTGCCGGTGACGGCGATCTCGGTCGAGGCGCCGTCCTCGAGCACGTACAGGAGCGACACGATGCTGTCGATCGGGAAGTACACGAAGCCCTGCGCGCCGCCCGACTCGTAGACCGCCATGCCGAGCGGCATCGGCATGCGCTCGAGGTGAGACGCCAGGGCCTGGTAATCGGCACCGGGCAGCGAGGCGAGAAGGCGGTTCGCCCTGGGATCAGGGCTGGGAGTGCTGCGCGCCTTGACCATGATCGTCTTATACGCCCTCTGGGTCCACAACGCCGTGAACAGCCGCTTCGGGCGTGTAACCACAGCGGCGGTACTGGAAGTTTATACAGCACTGGCCTATAGTCCCGGCGATGAGCACCGCGGCGGCCTTCGAACGCCTCAATCCCCGGCAGCGCGAAGCCGCGCAGGCTGGGCCGCAGCCGCTGCTGGTCATCGCGGGCGCGGGCACCGGCAAGACCAACACGCTCGCCCACCGGGTCGCGCATCTCATTCTTGGGGGAACACAGCCCGAGCGCATCCTGTTGCTGACCTTCACGCGGCGGGCCGCGCTCGAAATGACGCGGCGGGCGCAGCGCATCATCGGTGAGGTGCAGAAGGAAGTCCGGCTTCCCTGGTCGGGAACCTTCCATTCGGTGGCGAACCGCCTGATCCGGCGCCATTGCCGGCGCCTCGGTCTGGACGCGAGCTTCAGCGTGCTCGACCGCGGCGATGCGGCCGACCTCATCGACCTCGTGCGCCACGAGCGCGGCCTGTCCAAGGCCGAGAAGCGCTTCCCGCGCAAGGACACCTGCCTCGCGATCTACTCGCACCGGGTGAATACGCAGCGTCCGCTCAGGGAAACGCTGCAGACGCTGTTTCCCTGGTGCGCCGAGTGGGAAGACGCCCTCTCCGGCCTGTTCAAGGACTACGTCGAGAAGAAGCTGGCGACGCACGCGCTCGACTACGACGATCTTCTCCTCTACTGGCACGCCATGAGCTCGGACGCCGCGCTCGCCGCCGAGATCGGCGCGCAGTTCGACCACATCCTGGTCGACGAGTATCAGGACACCAACCTGCTGCAGGCCGAGATCCTGAAGGGCCTGAAGCCTTCGGGCGAGGGGCTCACGGTGGTCGGCGACGACGCCCAGGCGATCTACTCGTTCCGCGCCGCGTCGGTGGAGAACATCCTGGGCTTTCCACGGCAATTTCAAAAAGCGGACTCGGCGCCTGTCAAGGTGGTGACGCTGGAAGAAAACTACCGTTCGACCCAGGCGGTTCTCGACGCGGCGAACGCGCTCATTGGAAAATGTCTTCGCTCGAAGAAGGGCAAAGGTCCGCAGCCCCGCTACGTGACCGTCTCGGACGACGAGGCGCAGGCGCAGTACGTGGTGAAGCAGGTGCTCGAGGCGCGCGAGCGCGGCGTGCTGCTGCGGCGCCAGGCGGTGCTGTTTCGCGCCTCGCACCATTCCGATGTGCTCGAGCTCGAGCTCGTGCGCCGGAACATCCCGTACGTGAAATATGGCGGGCTCAAGTTTCTCGAGGCGGCACACGTCAAGGATCTCCTCGCCGTTCTGCGCTGGGCCGACAACCCGAAGAATCGCGTTGCGGCGTTTCGGGCGCTTCAGCTCCAGGCCGGCGTGGGGCCCGCGGGCGCGGAGCGCGCCTTCACGCGCTTCGAGGCCGGCGGGTTTTCCTGGAGCAGCCTGAGGAGCGGCTCTTCCGAGCTTGATGCCCTGTTTCTTTTTCTGGGAAACTCGCCGTGGGAGGGACAGGTGCAGCGCGTGCGCGAGTGGTACGCGCCGCACCTCGAGCGCCTCTACGACGCGGCCCAGGTGCGCGCCGGGGATCTTCTGCAGCTGGAAAGAATCGCCTCCCAGTTCGCCAGCCGGGAATCATTCCTGAGCGAAATGGCGCTCGATCCGCCGAGCGCCACGAGCGACCTCTCCGGCGCCCCCTACCTCGACGAGGACTATCTCGTGCTTTCCACCATCCACTCGGCCAAGGGCCAGGAATGGGACGCGGTGTTCCTGCTCAACGTCGCCGACGGCAACTTCCCGTCCGAGTTCTCCACCGGGCGGCCCGAGCTCATCGAGGAGGAGCGGCGCCTGCTCTACGTCGCCATGACGCGCGCGAAGACCGACCTGCACCTGATGGCGCCGCTGAAGTACTACGTGACGCAGCAGTCGCGCATGGGCGACCGGCATGTATACGGCGCGAAGAGCCGCTTTCTGACCCGCGCGGTGATGCAGTGCCTTGAAGGGGTGACTTACGGAGAGGCGCTCGAGCCTGCTGTGCCGTTGGAAGGAAAGGCGCCGGTTGACGTGGCGGCGCGGCTCCGCGGTCTCTGGTCCTGACCATTGTTCGGCAACGCACGCTATGTGCGCCACCCGGCAGATGGCGCATGGGTCGCGCACCGACAATGCGTTGCGCCGCTCCGTATCGGAGCGGTCGACTATGTCCGCCCAAGAGAAATACGCGTCAGTTACGTCTTCGTTCCAGGAGATCGCGTATTTTGACGCGAGCGAGTGTCTTCGCTTCGTCAACAAGCCGCATGGCCAGGGATTCAGTCCGAGCGTTGCGGAAAGGCCTTCCCCGACCCTGAAAGAAGTCCTGGGCAGCGAGGAGTATGCAAAGAGAAAGCCTCACATCGAAGCCGCCTTCGCCGGCCGGCGCGTCACCTTCGAGCGCCGCATGCCCGGAAACGGCCGCACGTCTCATCTGCAGATCGACTACCTCCCTGAGTTCGACGCGGCGGGACAGGTCATCGGAGTCTTTGCCCTCGCACAGGACATCACTCGCAGAAAGCAGAACGAAGAACGGCTCGTGTCCGCGGCGCTGCATGACCCGCTGACGGGGCTTGCGAACAGGCAGCTCCTGGCCGACCGGGTGTCGCTCGCCATCGCCCATGCGCGTCGGAACACGTGCGCGTCGGCTGTCGTGTATCTGGACCTCGACGGTTTCAAGGAGGTAAACGACACGCTGGGCCACGATGCCGGAGACCGCCTGCTGGAAATGGTCGGGCAGCGTCTTGTGGCCGCGGTCCGCGAAATAGACACGGTGGCCCGCGTGGGCGGCGACGAGTTCGCGATCGTCCTGTGGCAAGTGAACGGGGCGCCCGACGCGGCGAACGTGGCGTCGAAGCTGCTCAAGACCGTATCCAAACAATACGGAGTCCGCGGACGCACGGTCCAGATAACCATCAGCGCAGGGGTCGCGATTTACCCGGCTCATGGCGACGATGCGGCCACCCTGCTGAAGAGCGCGGATCTCGCCTTGCACGAGGCGAAGCATTCCGGCAAGAACGCGTATCGAGTGTTTGACGGCGAGACGCTACTACAGCGGCGCGGCCACCTGGCTGCAGTTCGTCCGTTCGCGCGCACACCATGAGAAGCACCTTCGTCAAAACACCGGCTACTTTCGCCGTCGCCTGCGCTGTCGCGCTGGGCGTCTTTTCAGCCGCAAACGCGCAAAGGAACGAGAACGCGAAGCCGCTGCTTCTCGATAGGCAAGTACGGGACGAGAACGAGAAGGCGCTGCTTCTCGATACGCGAGGCGCGCCCGTCATGAACGCTAGCGGCCTTTGCTGGCACACGGCTTACGGCCCGTCCCCGATGTGGACCAGCGGGTGTCATGCCGAGGGTCCGGCGCCCGTTGCCCAGGGCGTGAGTCCCGACGCACCGCCCCTGCCTCCAGCCTATGAGAAAGTCGCGTTCGAGGCCAACATCCTGTTCGACTCCAACAAATCGGCCCTCACCGCCGCGGGCCGCACCACGCTGGATACGTTCGTCGGCGGGCTCAGCGGCCTCGATACGCAATCGGTGAGGGCGATCGGGTATGCCGATCGCATGGGCTCCGAGGCCCTCAACCAGATCCTTTCAGAGCAGCGCGTGGACGCGGTGAAGTCCTATCTGGTCAAGAAGGGTGTCGCGGCCGATCGCGTCCGGACCAGCGCCTGGGGCGAAGCGCGGCCGAGTACCGCCGCGGGCGATTGCAAGGGCGCCAACAACCCGAAGAACGTGGCCTGCATGCAGCCGGACCGCCGCGTGTTCATCGAGATTTCCGGATCGAGGCTAGCCAAGTAACCGAAGCGCGCCGAAAAG
>JBJMWH010000428.1:0-9263 GCA_045810245.1 Burkholderiales bacterium
GTCGGCGTCCTTCAGCTCCGCGTTGCCGCCCCGCGCCGGCATGCCCTTGGCCGTACCGTTGAGGGCACTCGTATAGAGCGCCGCGGTGCCGCGCGCGATCCGCGGCGACCAGTCGGTGGCGTTTGCGAATTTCGGCGCGCCCGCGATGCCGGCCGCGTGACAGAGCGCGCAACTCTTGTCGTAGACCGCCTTGCCCTGCTGCGCGATAGCGCACGATGCCGTGATCAGGAAAATGAATGCGAGGAACGCTCTCATTTCATCCTCTGCAGCGTGCTCTCGTGCACCTGCGTCGGAGTCCCGGGCGGCGCCGAGTGGCACAGGTTGCAGTTCTCGATTGCCCAGGCGATCTCGCCGTTGTGGCAGGCGCCGCAGAACTGGCCGTCGATGATCTTCACCATGTTGATGTCGTTGCCGCCGGCGCGGAACTGGAAGCCGAGGTCCGCATGGCAGGCCTTGCAGCTGAACCGGATGCGATGGAACCAGTGCGGGAAGACCACCGGTCGCATGCCGGCCTTGTCGGAATGGTTGTTGATCACCACGTCGCCGTATTCGGCGCGCGGGGCGCCGGCAGGCAGGGCGAGCAGGGCCGCGCAGACCGCGGCGCAGGCTGCGGCGCGCAGCGCCTCACTTCCCGATTTCCGTTTGCACATCCTGGTTCTTTCTCGATTCTGGGAATCGCTCCCTCGATCGCGGCGCGTTGCCCTCAGTCGCCGAACTCGCGCGCGACCCGCAGGAACAGCAAAGCATTTTTCTTGCCATCGATTTCCGCCAGCCGGTAGCTCAGTCGCGTTTCGAGCTTGCCGATGCGGTACTCCAGTCGCTGCTCGAAGCTCCACGCGACCTGGTCGCGCAGCGCGTTGATGTCGCCCTGCAGCCGGCTGTTCAGCTGATAGTCGCTGCGCTCGTAGATCGCGAGATAGCGCAGCTGTGCCACGCCGAAGACGCGCAGGTGCTGGTAAGTGGCGCCGCCGTTGCGGCTGACGGTGAAGGGCTCGCTCGTATCGGGGCGCGTGCCCTGCACCGTGTAATTGGCCACCAGGTTCGAATAGCGGCCGAGGTTGGCCTGCCCCGAGATCTGGAAATTCACCAGCTGGAGGTTCGATTCCGCGAAGCCGCGCGTGCGCGAGTCGCTCGCGCTGACCGAGGCGAACCCGGACAGGCTCTCGGCGCTCGCGAGGCGGTAGGAGAGGCCGCCGTAGTTGCTGAGCGTATTGAGGTCGCCCGCCAGCGTGTCCTTCGAATGGGCGAGGCTTTGCGAGAGATTCAGCGCGATCGACTGCGCCTGGGCCACGTCGAACAGGCGGTTGATGCCGTGAGTGCCCTGCAGGGAGACGACCCGGTGCCTGCCTTCTTCGCCGCCGCTCTGATTCGTGACGTTGGCGCCCAGATTCGCGGTGTAGAGATACTCGCCCAGGCGGTGCGCGTCGGTGGTGTAGGTCGCCCCGGCGAACTCCTGGGCGAGGACCGCGCTGGCATCGGCGCTCGAGTTCGAGATCTGGGTGGCGCTGCCGCCGGCGTTGAGGATCAGGTTGGAATTGACCCGGTAGTTCGCGGTGCCGTAGCCCATGCCCGAGCGCGTCTCGGTCTCGGAGAGCGGCGAGGCGATGGTGGAGCGGAACAGGCGAGCGCCGCCGGTGACGAACAGCGGATCATCGTCCGAGCGTCGCCAGGTGGCGAACGTGGAGAGCTGCGAGACTTCGTTCTTCAGCCCCATCAGCGTCGCGAGGTCCTGGGAGGTGGCGCCGTAGCTCGCCAGGGTCTCCGCGGTGAAGCTGCCATCGGCGATGTAGTTGTGGCGGGCGAACACGCGGTCAAACTGCGAGCGCTCTCCCGCCTCTCGCGTGTTGAGGGTGCGGTTCGCCGACGCATCGAAGCTATTGCCGCCCACACTGCGCTGATAGCCGGCGTTGTAGACGTCGACGGTGTCGCGGCCAAAGGCGTTGGAGCTGAGGGTGCTGCGGTCGAAGGCGGCGCTGGTATTGGATTCGCCGCCGAAACTGCGGTAGCTCTGGCGCACGCCTGCGCGCTGCTGCACGAAGTCGCGCCCGGTGAACTGCTCGCTCGAGCGGCTATCGGTGCGCTCGAAGTTCGCCTGGAACGGAAAGCGGCTGGTGGGAAACACGCTCAGCATGCCGTTGCTGCCCAGCGTGCTGCCGTTACTCGGGAATTCGCCGCGGGCTTGCGCGGCGACCCCGGTGATGCCGAGCGCGAACTGGGCGAACCACGGCTGATAGACGTAGCTCGTCGCCTGCAGGATGGCGCTCTCGACCATGTCGCGGCGCTGGGGCTGGCCATCGACCGAGAACGAGCGCATATCCATCGCCACGAGGCCGCGCCAGCGGATCGGCGCGAGTTCCCAGCGCACGTCGGAGAAGCCCGGTTCTGCCGCCGCCGCCGCGGGCGTCGGCTGCACGACCGGGCCGGGCGCGGGCGGAAAGATCGGGCTGGGAGGCGGCGGGACCGCGCCGGGAACCGGCGCCATCGGGCGCTCCGCCGGCTGGGCCAATGGCCCGGGAAGCGTCTCGGGCAGCTCGGGCGCTTGCGCCACAGCGGCTGCGCTGGCGCACAGGCCGAGAGCGAGCAGGAGCGGCGGCGCGCGCACGCACCGCCCGCTGATTACCGCGAGCCGCTGCCTGCGCCGGCCATGCTGGCGAGCGCCGGGTAGCGTTCGGTATCGATTCGGATGGTCGCCGCCGCGCGCAGGCGCGCGAGGAACTCGGCCCAGCGGCGCTCGCCTTGGTCGCGGCGCCAGAGCTGTGCTGCGCGCTCCTTTACGTCTTCGAGGGAGCGCAAGCGCGCCTCGCGGCGCTCGGCCAGACGGAACAGCGCGACGCCCTCGAGCAGGCGCAGCGGCTCGGAGACATCGCCCGGCTTCATCGAGCCGAGCTTCTCGTAGAGGCCTTCGGGCATCATGCCCTGGTGCAGGTAGCCGAGGTCGCCGCCGCCGGCGGCGCTCGCGTCACTCGAGTGCATGCGCGCGGCCTCGGCGAAGTCGGTCCCGGCGGCTCCCGCGCCATTCCCCGAGGCCAGGGCGATGCGCTTGCGAATCGCGCGCGCCTCGTCCTCGGCCGCGGCCCAGGTCGCCGACGGCGCGGACGGATCGACCTTGAGCAGGATCACCGACAGGCGCGCCTGCTGCGGCTCGGTGAAGAGCTCGCGATGCGCGTCGTAATAGCGCGCGAGCTCGGCGTCGGAAACCGGGCCCGGCTCGCGCACCGCGGCCTGCAGCCGCTCGAGCATCTCGCGCTCGCCGAGCATGCGCTCGAGCCCCGGCAGCAGCGCGGCGCGGTTTTTCTGCCAGCGCTCGCTCTGCGCGTAGCGGCTTTCGTACTGCGCGATCTCGGCGCGTACGCGCCCCGCGTCGGGGACCAGGCCGCGGCGGCCGATCTCGGCCTGCAGCAGGACGCGGTCGATCAGCGCCTGCGCCACTTCGCGGCTGAACTCGTCGACCTTCGCCTCGGGCACCTCGCGGTGGTAGAGCTTCTGGCGCAGTGCGTTCGCGCGCGCGGCCTCGAACTCGGCGGCGCTGATGGAGGTGCCGTTCACGCTGGCGAACTCGCCTTCCGCGGCGGGGGTGGCCGACATCGCTAGGGCGGCCGGCATCGCCAGGGCGACGGTAATGAGTGCTCTTCTCATGGCGCTCCCCAAAAAAAAGCCGGAGGGGTGCTCCGGCTTCGTTGTGGCTGGCCCCTATTTCACGTGGCAGGCGAGGCACACCGCGCTGCCTGCGTTCGCGAGCCGCAGGAACGTCGGGTTGACCGACTGGTGCGGGTCGTGGCAGGTCGCGCACTCGACCGAGGGACCGTCGGTGCCGTTGAAGTTGCGCGTGAAGAGGATCATGTCGTTCTTGTCGCGCGAGCCCACGCTGGTGCCCGAATCGACCCACCAGACCAGGCCGTTGTTGATGGTCGCGCTGCGCAGGTCGCCGGCGCCGGCGCCGGCGCCTTTGAAGTCGCTGTCGCGGCAAGCCGCGGTGGGGGTGGTCGAGGTCGGCCCGCCGCCGCAGTATTGGATGCCGATCGGGTGGTCGTTGCGCAGGTCGGTACCGATGTTGGCGATGTTGGTGCCGCCGGCGACGTCGATGCTGTTGATCATGCGGCCGGTCGAGTCGACGTTGGTGCCGGTACCGGTCCACACGTAGGCGAGGCCGCCGACGCCGCCGCCATTGGCCTGGTAGCCGCCGGAGCCGGGCGCATTGATGATGTTGTCCATGGCCTGCGTGCCGTCGTGGCACGAGAGGCAGGCGAGCGACACCGAGCCGACCGAGAGGATGGTGCCGTCGATCGTCGACGAGTTCAGCGTCGCGTACGTGGTGTAGGAGGTCGTGGGGAGCTGCTTGTTCCACAGCGGCACCGGCGCGCTCGTGTCGGAGCCGTGCGGCGTGTGGCAGAACACGCAGATCTCGTCGGTGCCGGTGCTGACGTGGACCGCGCCGGTGCCACCGGTGCTCAGGTTGTGCTTGGTGTTCGCGATGCCGGCGTTCGCTGCGCCTGCCGCGAGCAACGCGCCGAGAGCAAATACGGTCGCGAAGCCGATGCGCGCGACGCCTGTCTTCCTGCCGATGGATTTCACGCCCGTCTCCCTGGTGTGGTGTACTTGGTTCGCCGAACTACTTGCATCATGAATGCCGTGGAATATGGGGCGGGAAAGCCGCCCCGGTTTTGCGCTATATCAACAAAAGGGCGCTTGCCCACGTCAACGCGCCGCCGCCGGCCGCGCCGCGCCGGCACGCCGGCCGAGCCAGCCTTCGCTCGCGCCCAGTCCAGCCGGACGGAAGATGTCGACCTTGCGGAACCACTGGTCGACCACGTAGATGCGGCCGTCCTCGTCGACGTAGACGCCCGAGGGCAGCATGTAGCGCGCCGGGCCGTCCTGCTCGGAGCGCTCGCCGATGAACATGAGGAGATCGCCTTCCGGCGTGAACAGCTGGAAGTTGCCGAACGCGGTATCGACGACATAAACGTTGCCGTCGCGGTCGGTGGCGACCTCCTTGGGCCGCGCGAAGTTGCCGAGCTGCTTGCCGATGTTGCCGAAGGCGTGCAGGTAGCGGCCCGCGGGGTCGAATACCTGGATGCGGAAATTGCCGCTGTCGACGACGTAGAGGTGGCCGTCGCGCCCGACCGCGAGGTCGCGCGGCAGGTTGAATTCGCCCGGTCCCTTGCCGCGCTTGCCGATGTCGAAGAGGTGGCGGCCCGAGGCGCCTTCGAAGACGCGCACGCGGTGGTTCTCGGAGTCGACGCCGCCGATATCCACCACGTAGACGCGCTCGCCGCCCGGGTCGACCGTGACGCTCGAGATGCGGTCGAACATCTTCTCGTTGCCGATCTTGCGCAGGAACTTGCCGTCGCGGTCGTACACCATGACCGAGCGCAGGCTCGCGTCGGCGACGTAGAGCGAACCCGAGCGGTCGACGTCGATGCCGAGCGGCTTGGCCAGGCGTCCCGCGCCTTCGAGCCCGATCTGGAAATAGCGGCCCTCGGGCACGTCGAATACCTTCACGAAGCGCTCGACCGAGTCGGACAGGAAAATGCGGCCTTTATGGACCGCCACGGCGTAAGGCTTGGCGAGGCCGGTGCCTGTGCGGCTTTCGCCGGTGATCATGCGCCGCAGCTGGAGGTCGCGATCGTCCTTCACCACGTCGGCGCTGGAATAAAGCGTCCACTCGTAGACGAAGCGCGGCGCGTCGGGGGGAGCCGGAAACACCACCTGCACGGGCCTCGGCGGATCCTTCCTCTGCGGCACCGGCGCGCAGGCGGCGGCTGCCATGCACATCGCAACGAGGAAGAGCCTCTCCAAGGGCGCGCCTAGCGCACCTGCTCCAGCATGTAGTCGATCGCCGCGCCGATATCCTCTTCGGTGAGCGACGCATTGCCCGCCTTCGGCGGCATGGCGCCCTTGCCCTTCACCACGCTCGCGAGCAGTCCGGCTTTGCCGGCGCCGGTGCGCGGCGCCCATGCGGGCTTGTCGCCGATCTTGGGCGCGCCGGCGAGCCCGCTGGCGTGGCAGGCCGCGCACGTTTGTCCGTAGACCGTCTTGCCGTCAGCGGCTGCGGCGGGATGCGCCAGTGTGCACGCCGCCAGCGCGGCGGCGACCGCAAATGCCTTCATGTTGTCCTTCTCCCTGATGTTTTCAGCTCCTCGCGCTGCAAACGCCATGCCAAGTGGACCGGAACTTGCGTAGCAGGCGAACGAGCGCAAGCGGCGCGCGGGTTTTTGCCAAAATCGAGAAAGGGAGCGGAGGTGTCACAGGTTCTGAGAACGACGGCGGCAGTGTTCTTCGCCGCGCTGCTGTCCGCGGCACTGGCGACGGCCGCGCAGGCGCAGCGCGCCGATGAAGTGCGGCCCGACCTCATCTATCACAACTACTGCTCGGTCTGTCATGGCGACCGCGGCGATGGCCGCAGCCGCGCGCGCAACAGCCTGAATCCGCCTCCGGCCGACTTCACCGGTCCGCAGGCACGCGAGACTTTCACCCGCGCCCGCATGATCCTCGCCCTGCAGCATGGCCGTCCGGGCACCGCGATGACCGCGTGGACCACGCAGCTCTCTCAGAAGGAGATCGAGGCGGTGGTGGATTACATCCTCGACACTATGGTTCCGCCAGCGCCGGGCACGCCCCTCGGCAAGGGACGCGCGCTCTATGCCGAGCACTGCGTGGCCTGCCACGGCGAGCGCGGCCAGGGCGTGACCTCGTCGCCGTCGCAGGCGGCGCCGCGCCCCTTCAGCAGCGCCAGTACGCCGCGCGCGGCGATGATCGCCACGGTCGCACAGGGCGACTCCGGAAGGCTGCGGCACGGCTTCGCCGGCCGGTTGAAGCCCGAGGAGATCGAGAACACGGTCGACTACGTGCTGAAGTCGCTCGCGCCAATGCTCGCGCCGGGCGTTTCGGGTACCTACGCGCACGGCGGCCGCGGACGCGACTCTGGCGCCACGGTTGCCGACTTCGCCACCCCGCTGCCACGGGGACTTACCGGCAACGCGCAGCGCGGCAAGCAGATCTACGAGCGCAACTGCAGCGCCTGCCACGGCGCGAACGGCGACGGCAATGGACCACGCTCGGCGCTTCTCGGCGCCAGGCCACGCGGCCTCGGCGCGACGCCGCTCAACCGGCCGGCGCTCTACGCGGCGATTGCCGACGGCAAGACTGGAACCGACATGCCGGCCTGGAAGACGGTGCTCGAAGGCCAGAGCATCGCCGACTTGTCCGAATACCTCTGGCGTACCCATTTCCAGCCGGCCAGGCCGGCAAAGACCGACTGATGCGGGCGCTCTGCGCCGCGGTGCTCGCCTGCGCCGCGCTCGCGGCCTGCGGCCCGCAGGACGCCCAGACGACGCGCGCCGATCACGAGGCCGGCCGGCAGATCTACAACTTCCGCTGCTATTTCTGTCACGGCTACTCGGGCGACGCACGCACGCTTGCTGCGAGCATGGTCGAGCCTGCGCCGCGCGACTTCACGCGCGCCCGTGACCTCGACGAGCGCCGCGTGCTGGCGGCGCTGCGCCAGGGCATGCCAGGCACCGCCATGGCCTCGTTCTCCGGCACGCTTTCGCCGCGGGAGATGGAGCTCGTCGCACGCTTCATAGTCGCCGAGTTCGTACGGGCACGCGCGCCCAACACGCGCTATCACACGGCGGCCAACGGCTGGCCCGAGCACGAGCGCTACGCGCCGGCGTTTCCCTTCGCGACGGGCGCAATCGCCTTGGACCGGGCTGATGCGTCCTTGAGCGCAGAAGAGCGCGCGGGGAAGGCGCTCTTCATGAGCGCGTGCATTAGTTGCCACGACCGGGCGCGCGTGCTCGACGCCGGCGCGCCGTGGAAGGGGCCTTGACCCAGGTCAAGCCGGGGAAATGGCGCGCGCCTAGAATCGCGCGCCATGAGCAAGATCACCGAGCGCATCGACCGTATCACCCTCCTCACGGACGCGTACCGCTCGCCCACGCCGCCGGTTCCGAGGAGCGTCAAGATCGAGCTCACGGCGCGCTGCGATTTCCAGTGCTTCTTCTGCGCGAGCCACATGCGCCTGCGCGCGAAGGACGAGATCGATCGTGAGTTCTTCCGCCGCATCGTGCGCGAGATGCGCGCGCTCGGCGTCGAGGAGCTCGGACTGTTCTACCTCGGCGAATCGTTCACCTGCCGCTGGCTCGCCGAGGCGGTGCGCTTCGCCAAGCGCGAGTGCGGCTATCCCTACGTCTTTCTCACCACCAACGGACGCATGGCCACCCCGGAGCGGGTGCGCGAATGCATGGAAGCCGGGCTCGACAGCCTGAAGTTCAGCTTCAACTTTTCCGACCCGCAGCAGTTCCACGACGTGACGCGCGTGCGCGCCGCCGACTTCTGGACCGTGGAGCGGCACCTGCGCGAGGCACGGCGCGTGCGCGACGAGGTCGAGGCCGAGACCGGCCACCGCTGCGGCCTGTACGCATCGAGTATCCGCTATGACGACGCGCAGCACGAGCGCATGGCGGCCGCGGTGGCGCGCATCGCCCCTTGGGTGGACGAGCATTACTGGCTGCCGCTCTACGGCCAGGCCGGCCTCACCAGCGGCGCGCGCGGCACCGTGCCCACCGCCGGCAACCAGGGACGCATCGGCGCCCTGAGGAAGCCGCTGCCCTGCTGGTCGCTGTTCACCGAGGGGCACGTCACCTACGACGGCCGGCTCTCCGCGTGCTGCTTCGACCACGACGGACGTTTCTCGATGGGCGACCTCGAGCGCGAGTCGTTCATCGAGGCCTGGCACAGCGAGCCGTTCCAGCGGCTGCGGCGTGCCAATCTGGCCGAAGACGTGCGCGGCACCGTGTGCGAGAAGTGCATCGCCTACCAGGATTGAGCGTGCTGCCGCGGCTCACGCTCAAGGGAAGAAGCCTGCTGCCGATCGTGCAGGGCGGCATGGGCGTCGGAATCTCGGCGCATCGCCTCGCCGGCGCGGTCGCCCGGCTCGGCGCCGTCGGCACGATCTCGAGCGTCGACCTCAGGCGCCACCACCCCGACCTCATGGCGGCGACCGGCAAGAGCCGCGACCGGGCCGCCATCCGGCAGGCCAACCTGACCGCGCTCGATCGCGAGATCCGTGCAGCGCTGCACCTCGCGCAAGGCCACGGCGCGATTGCGGTGAACGTCATGCGAGCGGTGTCGCAGTACGCCGACTACGTGCGGCAGGCGTGCGAAAGCGGCGCGCACGCCATCGTGGCCGGTGCGGGGCTGCCGCTTGACCTGCCGGAGCTCGCCGCGGCGTGGCCGGATGTGGCGCTCATTCCGATCCTTTC
>JBJMWH010000429.1:0-3157 GCA_045810245.1 Burkholderiales bacterium
CAGGGCACCAACGTGCCGATGTACCGCACGAGCGTCGACTGCACGCCGGCCGGGCGCTTTCGCGGCAAGCTGGTCGTATCAATGCGGCCCTTCAGCCCGGCCGATGCGATTCGCGCGATCGAGAGTACTTCGCGCTATCCGCGCGTGCACGGCGCGCCGGTGCACCTCGGCAAGCCCGAGCTCATCGGCATCAGCGACCTCGCGAAGCCCTGGGCCGGCGATCCGACCGATGTCAAAGCCGATGAGCTGCCGGTCTTCTGGGCCTGCGGCATCACGCCGCAATCGGTGGTGCTCGACGCGAAGCCGTCGCTCTGCATCACGCACGCGCCGGGGCACATGCTGGTCACCGATCTGCGCAACGCCGACCTTCAAAAATAGGGACAGTCCCTATTTACGGAAAATAGGGACAGTCCCTATTTATTCGCGGAAGCCCTTGGCGAAATGCCCGCGGCCCTCGAGGTCGCCCTGCTCGAAGATCCAGGTGTAGCCGCCGCTGGGGTTGGAAAGGATTTCCCAGGCGTTGTCGTCGCAGTCCCAGAAGAGAAAGCTGTAGGTGCCGTGGCGCTCGGAGGGCTTCTGGATGTCGTGCAGGCGCCACTTTTCGGCGTGCTCGGTGCACAGGCGCCAGGCCTCGTCGACTTCGGCATCGGTGTGGACGTCGAGGCCGTTGTGGTAGCAGCGCGGCATCGGCTCCTTGTTCTTGGTGAGGACCACCGCGTAGACGTGGTTGCCGCCGAGGCGAACCATGAGCGAGACGTGGCTCGTGCGTACGACTTCCAGACCCAGGAATTCCTCGTAGAAGCGGCGCGTCGCCTCGAGGTCCTTGGAGCCGAGCGTGCCATGCGAGAGGAAGCGCGTCTTCAGCGTCGATGTCTTCATTGAGATCTACTCCAGCTTGATTCCGGCATCGCGGATGACCTGGCCCCACAGGCGATGGTCGGCGCGCAGGCGTTCGGCGGCGGACTCGGGCGAGCCGCCGCCGGGCTCGGCGCCGAGGTCGAGGAGGCGCTGGCGCAGCTTCGGGTCGCCGAGCGCGGCCTGCAGGCGCTGATTCACGAGCCGGATGACATTGGCTGGCGTGCCTTTCGGCGCGAACACCGCGAACCACGCGCTCATCTCCCAGCCCGGGAGGCCGGCCTGCGCCGAAGTCGGCACGTCGGGCAGGCCCGCGAGGCGCTCCTTCGCGGCGGCGGCGAGCGGCCGGATCTGCCCGGTCTTGAGATAGGGCAGGGCGGACCCAAGGCTGATGGACATCGCCTGCAGGCGTCCCGCCAGCATGTCGGGCAGCGCGTTGCCGATTCCCTTATAGGGCACATGCATGAGCTTCACTCCCGCGAGGCGCGCGAACAGTTCGAGCGAGAGGTGCGGCGGGCTGCCGATGCCCGCGGACCCGTAATAGACCGTGCCCGGATTGGCCCTGGCATACGCGATGAACTGCGCAAGGTCCTTCGCTTCCATGTTCGCCGGCACGACGAAGATGTGCGCCGCGTCGGCAACGTTGATCACCGCTACCAGGTCGGCAAGCGGATCGAAGGGCACCGAGCGTTCGAGGAACGGCTTCACTGCCAGGTTGCCCGCGGCGGCAATCATCAGGGTGTAGCCGTCGGAAGGTGAGCGAAGCAGCAGGTCGGCCGCGACGTTGCCGGAGGCGCCGGGCTTGTTCTCCACCACCACCGGCTGTCCCATTCGCGCCGCGAGTGCTTCCGCAGTCAGACGGGCAAGCAGATCGGTGAGGCCGCCCGGCGAGGTGTCGACGATGAGACGTATTCCACGCGCGGGGTAGGGCTGCGCCGCCGCAGCCGCGACAATTATTGTCAGGACCAGCGCGAAAGCGAGACGAGCGAGCCGCATGCGTTTCCCCATGATAGTGTAGACACGTCATGCAGGTCCTACCGAACGCCACCGTCGGCGCGGAAGTCCGCGGGGTCGATCTCGCGCACGCCGGCGCGAAGGAAATCACCGCGATCAAGCAGGCCTGGTATCGGCACGACGTGCTCGTGTTCCGCGGCCAGAAACTCTCCGACGACGATCTCCTCGCCTTCTCGAAACACTTCGGCACGCTCGACCCGCCGCCCAACCAGGGCGCCGGACGCAAGTCGCCGCCGGGCTACCCGGACGTCTACGTGGTGTCGAACGTGCTCGACGACTACGGCGAGCCGATCGGCGCCCTCGGCGACGGCGAGGCGGCCTGGCACACCGACATGAGCTACATCGCGTGGCCGCCCGACGCGTCGATGCTCTATTCGCTCGAGATCCCGGCGAGCGGCGGCGACACCTCTTTCTGCAGCATGCGCGTTGCGCTGAAGAATCTCCCGCGCGGGCTGCTCGAGCGCGTCAAGCACCTCGACATCAAGCACGATGGCACCTACGACTCCGGCGGCAACCTCCGCAAAGGCGTCGCCGCGAGCAACGATCCGGCAAGCTCGCCCGGCACGCCGCACCCTATCGTGATCGCCCACCCCGAGTCGGGGGAGCAGGCGCTGTACCTCGGCCGGCGGCGCAACGCCTACATCGTGGGGCTGCCGCTCGAGGAATCCGAGCGCCTGCTCGACGAGATCTGGTCCTACGCCGAATCCGCCGTGTACCGCCACAAGTGGGCCATCGGCGACCTCGTGCTCTGGGACAACCGCACCACCATGCACCGGCGCGATGCCTTCGATCCGAAGTCGCGGCGCATCATGCACCGCACCCAGATCAAGGGCTCGCACGCCCCGAAGCGCGCCGCGTTGTAGTTGCAGCTCGTTCGCCTTACATATGACTGTCGAAAGTGTCGGGCTGCGGCAAGCGAGCCAGGCCGACGCCGACTTCATCTACCGGCTGGTCGAGGTCACGATGCGCTCGTATGTCGAGCGGATCTGGGCTTCCTTCTCGATCGTTCAGTGCGGAGACGAAGACGTTGGCGCGATCTCGGTGGAACGGCATGCGGAGTTCATCCAGCTAAGCCAGCTCTACATTCTTCCGCAGCACCAGAACAAGGGGATTGGGACATCGCTGGTTCGGGAGCTTGCGTCGGAGGCCCGGAATTCGCGCAGGCCGCTTCGCTTGCGCGTTCTCAAGTCCAACCCGGCACGGCGCCTGTATGAGAGGCTAGGCTTTCAGGTTTCTTCGGTCACCCCGGAGCGTGCATACATGGAGCTGACGATATGACCCGACTCTT
>JBJMWH010000430.1:0-6458 GCA_045810245.1 Burkholderiales bacterium
GGCGGGCGGGGTCAATCCCAGGCCCGACATCCGCGTCGCGCGCGAGCGCACGGCGATGGCGATCGTCAATGGCGACAACGCGCAGGGCCATCTCGCCATGAAGTTCGCCGCCGAGCTCGCCATCCGCAAGGCGCGCAGCGCGGGTACTGCCTGGGTCGGCGTGCGTTGGGGAAACCATGCGGGCCCCGCCTCGCTCTACGCGAAGATGGCGATGCGCGAGGGCATGATCGGCATGTACTTCGCCGTCGGCAACGCGAACCACCTGCCGCCGTGGGGCGGCGTGGAGATGCTGCTCTCCACCAACCCGGTTGCGGTGGCGATTCCGGCTGGCGATGAACCGCCCATCGTGCTCGACATGGCGACCACCGTGGCGGCCTTCGGCAAGGTGAAGACCCGGGCGCAGCGCGGCGAGCCGATGCCCGAGGGCTGGATGATCGACCGCGAGGGCCGCCCGCTCACCGACCCCAAGCGCATGAACGAGGGCTTCCTGCTCCCCCTGGGGGGACACGAGGCCGGCTACAAGGGCTACGGCATGGCGCTCGTCTTCGGCATCCTCGCCGGCACGCTGAACAATGCCGCGATGGGCCGCAACGTGGTCGACTTCAACGCCGACGACGCCACGCCCACCAACACCGGCCAGGCGATCCTCGCCATCGACGTCGCCGCGTTCGACGATCCGAGCGAATTCAAGGCCAGGGTCGATGCGCTGTCGCGCGACATTCGCGGCTCGGAACGCATGAAGGGCTTCGAGCGCATCTTTCTTCCCGGCGAGCAGAGCCACGAACGTCGCGCGGAGCGCTCGCGCCTCGGCGTGCCGGTCCCGCCGGCCCTGCTTTCTTCACTCAACCAGCTCGGCGAAAAGCTGGGAATCGGCAGGCTCGCATGATCGACTTCCACAGCCACGTCATCCCCGAGACCATCATCGCCGCAATGCGCGCCGATCCCGAGCGCTACGCCACCCGCATCGAAGCCGACGCCGGCAAGCGCTACCTGGTGCGCGGGAAGCTTCGCCTGGAGCTCCTGCCCGAGTTCAGCGTCGCCGAGGCGAAGCTCGAGGCGATGGACCGCAAGGGCATCGAGATTTCGGTCATTTCTCCCGGTCCGCAGGTTTTTTTCTACAACTTGAAAGAAGCGGACGGCATACAGGCCGCAAGGCTCGTGAACGACGGCATCGCCGCGATGGTGGCGAGGAACCCCGCGCGTCTGCGCGGCATGGCGACGCTGCCGATGCAGCACCCCGAGGCGGCGGTGGCAGAGCTGGAGCGCGTGGCGCGCGAGCATGGCTTCCGCGGCATCGAGCTTGCAACGCTCGCGCCAGGCGGCGAGCTCGCGGACCCGAAATACCGGCCCATCCTGCGGCGCGCGCAGGAGCTGAAGATGACCATCTTCGCCCATCCCAACACCATTGGCAGCGGCGGGCGCCTCGACTGCTACTACCTTACAAACCTCATCGGCAACCCGCTGGAGACCACCATCATGGTGGCGAACCTGATGTTCTCGGGCGCGCTCGACGAGCTGCCGCGGCTCAAGATGCTGCTCGCGCACGGGGGCGGCTTCGCGCCCTATCAGGTCGGGCGCTTCGTGCACGGGCACAAGGTGCGGCCGGAGACACGCGCGCACACCGCGTCCTCTGCGAAGGACCTGCTCAGGCGCTTCTACTTCGACACCCTGACCCACGACGCGCAGGCGCTGCGCTACCTCGTCGGGCAGGTGGGATCCGAGCGCCTCGTGCTCGGCACCGACGCGCCTTTCGACATGGGCGACGAAAACCCGCGCGGCACGCTGTCGTGCCTATCGGCCGAAGAAGCGGCGATGCTGCGCCGGAACGCCTTGCGCTTACTGGAGGAGTGACCCGCAGTTCGGGATGCGCGGCTCGAGCTCGAGGAGATCGAGCATGTTGCGCACCGTGCACACCGAGGTCGAGGTGACGGGCAGGCCGAGCATCTTCTCGGCGGCCTGGATCGCCGGCAGCGACTGCATCTGGACGCACGCCGAAAGCACGACCGCGTCGGCGTTGGCGATCTTCAGGCGCTTCACCTCGTCGAGCAGGCGCATCGGGTCGCGGCGCGCCACCTCGAGGTTGTCCGGAATCTCGAACGAAATGCGGTCGAGCACCTCGATGCCCTCGTGCTCGATGTAGCTCACGACCTTCGCCGTGAGCGGCTTGATGTACGGCGCGAGGAGGGAGATCTTGCGCGCGCCGAGCTTCTTCAGGCCGTGGATCAGCGCACCGGCCGAGGTCATGACCTTCGAGCGCGCGCCGTTCTCCGCCACCACCTGCTTGAAGTCCTCCTCGACCTGGCGATGGTAGCCCGGGCCCTGCGCCATGATCGCGACCAGACACGCGGTGCTCATCACGTCCACGCGCGCATCGGCAAGCTCGGCGGCGCAGCGCAGCCCTTCCTGGTTCATCGTCGCGAGCTCCTCGGCCGACACGCGCTTCATGCGCATGCGCGAGGAATGGAACGTGAAGCGCTCGGGAAAGTGCTGCTCGCGCGCGCGCAGCATCGCCGGGATCTCGGTCTCCATCGTCGTGTTGGACGACGGCACGATCTGGCCGATGCGCACGATGCGGCTCGGGCGGCTGTCGGCGGCCGGGGCCATGCGCCTCGAATCAGGACTGCGGCTGGTGCGCGACGCCGATGCCGTTGCGCACGCGCATCACCTTCCACAGGAAAATGTTGGAGATGTGCTCCACGCGGGCCGAGCCGTTCACCAGGCTGTGCAGGTCGAAGTCGGGGTGGAATCCGATCTGGTCGGAGAAACGCGCGAGGCCGCGCTCCACCGCGCCCATGATGGGATTGGCCGAGCGCACGTGGTTGACAATGAAGATGTCGCCGTTGGGCTTGCACACCCGGTGCAGCTCGCGCAGCAGGCGCGCCGGCTCCTGCACCACGGACACGACGTACATCGCCACGACCTTGTCGAAACTGGCGTCGGGAAAGTCCATCGCATGCGCATCCATCTCGTGCAGCCCCTCGACGTTGGCGAGCCCGCGCCGTTGCACGCGCGCGCGCGCCTTGTCGAGCATCTCGCGCGACAGGTCGACGCCGGTGACCCGCACGGACGGCGGGTACAGCGGCAGCGAGAGGCCGGTGCCGACGCCGACTTCGAGCACGCGCTGGCCGGGGCGGCATTCGAGGACTTCGAGAACCGCCTTGCGCCCTGGTTGCAGCACCGGGCCGAACAGGGCGTCGTAGACACTTGCGTACCGCTTGTAGGCGGCCTTCACGGCGTCGATCTGCATGGGCTCCTTTTTATAGCAATCGATGTTCCCGGCACAACAATTGCACGTTTACCGCGTTCCTGAATGAAGATCGCTCACGTCGCCCCGCTTGCAGAGAGCGTCCGGCGCCGACTCTACGGCGGCTCCGGGCGTGTGGACGCGACGGTATACCACGGTCTGCCGCCCGACGTCTGCCCCTTCAACCCGCTCCCCTGCGGCAGCGACTTTACTTTCCTGGCCGAATGACCCCGGAGAAGGGCCTAGAACGCGCCGCCGCCGGCCCGGTCATGGTGCCGGGCGTGGTTTCGCTCGCGGCGTCGAGCCGCCGTACCCTGAAACACGGCGACAGTTTCGCCATGTTCGACGAGTTCGGCGACATCGTCGAGGTCGAGCACAGCCCGGCAGGGCTGTTCCACTTCGATACGCGCTTTCTTTCGCGGCTCCTGTTCACCCTGGAAGGGCACCGCCCCCTCGTCTTGAGCTCCACGGTGCAGCCCGACAACCTCACGCTGGACGTCGACCTCACCAATCCGGACCTGTTTCAGGGCGGCCGCCTGCTGCTCGCGAAGGATACTTTCCACGTCGCCCGCGCCAAGTTCCTCTGGGAGGCGAGCTGCCACGAGCTCTTCACCATCACGAACTATGCCGACACCCCCATGCGCGTGCGCTTCGCGCTCGAATTCGGCGCCGACTTCGCCGACCTGTTCGAGATCCGCGGCTACGCGCGCAGCCGGCGCGGCACGGTGGCCTGCGAGCGGCGGGGAGACGCGCAGATCGCCTATGTCTACAGTTCGCTCGACCGCATCGCGCGCTCGACTTGCATCAGCTTCGACGCCGTCCCGGCGGCGCTATCCGAGCGCGGCGCCGCGTTCGAGCTCGAGATCGATTCGCGCGCGCGCCGCGCGGTCGGGATGCTGATCCAGTGCCGGCGCGGCGCAGAGCAGGCTGGCGACGGGCGGTTTTACGCGACCATGCGGCGGGCCCGTCGCAGCCGCGCGCGCGAGCGGGCCGGGCTCGCCAAGATCGAGACCTCGAACGTCACGGTCAACGCCATCCTGTCGCGCTCCAGCGCTGACCTGGCCATGCTGACCACCGAGACCGCGCACGGCCCGTACCCGTATGCCGGCGTCCCCTGGTTCTCGACCGTGTTCGGGCGCGACGGCATCCTCACGGCAATGGAGATGCTGTGGTTCCAGCCCTCCCTGGCGCGCGGTGTGCTTCGCTTTCTTGCCGCGCATCAGGCGACCGGCGAGGACCCCGCGGCGGACATGGAGCCGGGCAAGATCCTCCACGAGATGCGCCAGTGCGAGCTCGCACGCCTGGGCGAAGTGCCCTTCGGCCGCTACTACGGGTCGGTCGACTCGACGCCGCTCTTCGTCGCCCTCGCCGGCCTCTACTGGCAGCGCACGCGCGACCACGCCACGCTGAAAGAAATCTGGCCGCACGTGCTCGCCGGCCTGGAGTGGATCGACCGCTACGGCGATCGCGACGGCGACGGCTTCGTCGAGTACGGCCGCCGGCGCAGCAGCGGGCTGCGCAACCAGGGCTGGAAGGACTCCGAGGACGCTGTGTTCCACGCCGACGGCGAGCTCGCCGAGCCGCCGATCGCGCTGTGCGAGGTGCAGGGATACGTCTACCTCGCGCGCCGCACGGCGGCGCTGCTCGCCGCGGACCTTGGCGAGCGCGAGCTCGCCGCCAATCTGGAGGCGCAGGCCGAGGCCCTGCGCGCCCGCTTCGAGGCTTCGTTCTGGCGCGATGACCTCGGCAGCTATGCGCTCGCGCTCGACGGCGGCAAGCGGCCTTGCGACGTGAGGACCTCAAACGCAGGCCAGGTCCTGTTTACCGGCATCTGCAGGCCCGAGCGCGCGGCGCGCATCGCGCAGCAGCTCTTCGGACGCGACTTCTTCTCCGGCTGGGGCATCCGTACGCTCGGCGCTCGCGAGAAGCGCTTCAACCCGACCTCGTACCACAACGGCTCCGTGTGGCCGCACGACAACGCGCTGATCGCGCTCGGCCTCGCGCATTACGGACACGCGAGCGAGGCGCTTGCCCTGTCCACCGCACTCTTCGACGCCGCGGCGCACATGCACCTTCGGCGCCTGCCGGAGCTCTTCTGCGGCTTCGGGCGCATGCGCGGGAAGGCGCCGACGCTCTATCCGGTGGCCTGCGCGCCGCAGGCCTGGGCCGCGTGCACGCCCTTTGCGCTCATCCAGGCCTGCCTCGGCCTCGAGATCGACGCCGCGGCGCGCACCGTGATCTTGAGACGCCCCTCCCTGCCGCGGTTCATGGAATGGCTGACGGTGCGCGACCTGCACGTCGGCGAAGGAACGCTCGACCTCATGTTCCGCCGCCACGAGACCGCGGTCGCGGTCAACCTGCTGCGCCGCGAGGGCGACGCCGAGGTGGAGGTCCAGCTCTGACATCCGATTGCAGAATCAACACTCGGGGCGTATGGTCGAAAGCCGCTCCCATGGAGTGCGCATGAAGCCCATTGCAGCGGCGGCGCCCGGAAAATCCGCGGGCTTGCGCTATCGCTCCATCCGCCGGGCAACGCTCGCACTCGCCGCCGACCTTTCGGCCGAGGATTGCGCGCTGCAATCGATGCCGGATGCCAGCCCGGTGAAATGGCACCTCGCACATACCACCTGGTTCTTTGAAACCTTCCTGCTCGAGCGCGACCCGCGCTACGCGCGATTTGATGACGCGTACCGCGTGCTGTTCAATTCGTATTACAACGCCGTCGGCGACAAGCACCCACGCGCCGAGCGCGGCATGCTTTCGCGCCCCACTCTCGACGACGTGCTCGCGTATCGCCGCCAGGTCGACGATGCCGTTCTCGACCTGCTCTCCACCGACGGCCTGCCAGCCGGGCTGCTCGAGCTCGGGCTGCAACACGAGCAGCAGCACCAGGAGCTCATTCTCACCGACCTCAAGCACCTTCTCTCGCGCAATCCGCTCAAGCCGGCCTACCAGAAGAAATGGCCGCTCACGCCGATCCGCGCGCGCGAGCCGCGCTGGATCGCGCATGCCGGGGGTCTCTGCGAGATCGGGCATGCCGGTCCCCTGTTCGCCTTCGACAACGAGATGCCGCGCCACCGCGTCTGGATCGAGCCCTTCCAGATCGCCTCGCATCCGGTGACGCATGGCGATTTCATCCGCTTCATCGCCGACGGCGGCTACCGCAGGCGCGAGCTCTGGCTGGCGGCGGGCTGGGAGCTCGCGCGCGCCTGGC
>JBJMWH010000431.1:0-6186 GCA_045810245.1 Burkholderiales bacterium
CTCGGCATGGTGGCGAAGCCGGGGCGCTATCCGCTCGACGAGACCAGCTCGCAGCTCGCCGACGTGATCGCGGCTGCCGGCGGCATCCTGCCGACCGGGTCCGAGACGGTGCTGGTTTCGCGCGACGGCAAGGACCAGAAGGTCGGGCTGATCGGCAAAAACTTCCCGCTGAAAGGCGGCGAGACCGTGTACGTCGATCGCGCGCCGATGTTCTACATCTACGGCGAGGTCACGCGTGCGGGCGCCTACAAGGTCGAGCCCAACATGAGCGTGATGCAGGCGATCGCCGCCGGCGGCGGCATGACGCCCCGCGGCAGCGACCGGCGCCTGAAGCTGCGCCGCGCCTCCGCCGACGGCAAATGGGTCGAAACCGACGTCGGGCTGCAGGAGGCGATCCGCCCGGACGATGTCATTTACGTAAGAGAAGCCCTCTTCTAGGGAGATAACGAACATGGACCTCAGCCAATTTCTGCTTGCACTGCGCGCGCGCCGCAAGGCGTTCATGCTGGCGCTGGTGGCGACGATCGTCGCCGCGCTCGCCGTCGCCTTCGTCATGCCTAAGAAGTACGTCGGTCAGGCGACCCTGATCGTCGATGCTCGCGACGAGCAGGCGATCGTCCCGTCGCGCAGCTCGGTATCGCTCTCGACGCGCGCGGCCTACGTCGCCACCCAGATCGAGCTGGTGCAGAGCGCCCGCGTCGCCACCCAGGTGGCCAAAGACCTGAACCTCGCGCAGAACGCGGAGCTGCGCGAAGCCTGGCAGGACGACACCGGCGGCGTCGGCGCGATCGACGTGTGGATCGGCAACCTCCTGCTGCAGAAGCTGAAGGTGAACAACTCGGCGAGCAACCTGATCACGGTCGAGTACTCGGCCAAGGATCCGAAGGTCGCGGCGCAGATCGCCAACGGCTTCGCCAAGGCCTACCTCGACGTGACGCTCGAGCTGCGCAACGGGCCGGTGCGCGAGGCCTCGCAGTGGTTCGACGACCAGCTCTCCGGGATGCGCAGCCAGGTGACGCAGGCGCAGAACAAGCTCACCGCGTTCCAGAAGCAGAAGGGCATCCTCGCCGCCGACGAGCGCCTCGACATCGAGTCGGCGCGGCTCACCGAGCTCAGCACCCAGATGCTCGCGGCGCGCAATGCGTTCTACGACGCCCAGTCGAAGTACAAGCAGGCTTCCGAGCTGGTCGCGAGCGGCGGCAGCCCCGACGCCATGGCCGAGGTGATGGCGAACCCCGCGATCGCCGTGGTCAAGGCCGACCTCGCGCGCGCCGAAAGCCTGCTCCAGACCGCGAGCACCGATCTGGGGCCGAACCATCCCGTGTACATCAAGTACTCCTCCGAGGTGAAGGCGCTGCGCGAGAAGCTCGCCGGCGAGATGAAGAAGGTGGTGGCGACCCTGAGCAACGCCGTGCAGCAGGCGCAGAAGCGCGAGCAGGACCTGAAGGCCGCGGTCGACGCGCAGCAGGCGCGCATCATGCAGGCCAAGGACGTGCGCGTCGAGCTCGCCGCGATGACGCGCGACGTCGAGAACGCGCAGCGCAACTACGACACGGTGCTCACGCGCGCGATGAGCACGCGCCTCGAAAGCCGCGCCAAGCAGGGCGACGTCGCGCTGCTCATGCCCGCGGTCGAGCCGCCGCTGCCGGCGCAGCCCAAGATTCCGCTGATCGCGGCGCTCTCGGTGGTGCTCGGCCTGCTGATCGCCGGCACCATGGTGTACCTGCTCGAGACGCTCGACCGGCGCGTGCGCTCGCGCGTCGACCTCGAAGCGCGCCTGGCCGTGCCCTCGCTCGGCCGGCTCTCCAAGTGGCAGCCGACCGGCGGCAGGCTGCTCGCGGCCCCGCGCCCCGCAGCCCGCGCCCTTCCCCATCCCTTCTGAGGCCCGACCCATGCTACTCAAATCGAACGAGAACGTTGTACCGCTGGACGGCGCACGCAGCTCCGCGGCCACCGGGCGCCAGATCGGCGCCATCCTGATGGACGAAGGCAAGCTCACCGCTTCGGACGCCGAGCAGGTGCTCGCGCGCCAGCGCGAGCTCGGCTGGCGCTTCGGCGAGGCCGCGATCGAGCTGAACCTGATCACCGACGCGGAGCTGCGCGAGGCGCTCGCCAAGCAGTACGAGTTCCCCTACCTGGTGAGCGGCCCCGACGGCGTGAGCAAGGAGCTGATCGCCGCGTGGGACCCGTTCCACCCGACGGTCGAGGAGCTGCGCGTCATCCGCACCCAGCTCCTCATGCGCTGGTTCAATCCCGAAGCGGGGCGGCGCACGCTCGCCATCACCAGCGCCAGCCCGCGTGAAGGCAGGAGCTTCGTCGCCGCCAACCTGGCGGTGGTGTACTCGCAGCTCGGGCAACGCACGCTGCTCATCGACGCGGATTTCCGCGCGCCCCGCCAGCAGAGCATCTTCAATATCCCCGACCGCTTCGGCCTGTCCTCCGCGCTCTCCGGGCGCGCCGATCTCTCGACCGCGCTGCCGGTGACCGGGCTCACCGGCCTGTCGGTGCTGCCGGCCGGTCCGGTTCCGCCCAACCCGCTCGAGCTCCTGTCGCGCGCAAGCTTCGCGGCGCTGCTCGCAAAAGCACAGTGCGAGTACGACATCATCATCATCGACACGCCGCCGCTCGGCCTGTACGCCGACGCGCAGTGCGTGGCGTTCCGCGCCGCCGACGCGCTGCTCGTCACCCGCCAGCACCAGACGCGCCTCGCCGACACCGAGCGCGCGGTGCGCGAGCTGACCGACGCGAGCGCGCGCGTAGTCGGCACCCTGATGAACGCGTACTGAGACCAGCGCGATGGCCGCGACCACGCTGCGCTACGAGAACCCGAGCTGGCTTCCGGCGGCGGGCGCCATGGTGGCGCTCGCCGTCGGCTCGGGCTACGCGCTTGCCATGGGCGAGATCGCCGGGCTGTATGTCGCCCTCGCGCTCATCGGCAGCGTCGCCGTGCTGCTCGACTTCCGCATCGGCGCGCTGGTGCTGCTGGTGATGCTGCCGGCCTCGGCGAGCACGCTCTTCCCGCACAGCCTGATGCAGATCACCGGCCTGAATCCGCTCAACCTGCTGTTCGTCGCGACTTTCGGCGCCTACCTGGTCAGCGGGCGCGCCCAGCGCCCGGTCATCATGCCGATGCCGCTCATCGGGCTGTTCATCGTCCCCATCATGGTTGCGGGGCTGATCGGCATGCAGCACGTTCCCGAGATTCCGTCCTTCTTCTACGAGATGGGCCTGGTCACCTATTTCACCGGCATCCAGTACCTGCTCGCGAACGTCGTGAAGCCGATGATCATGGTCGGCGTCATCCTCATGATCGGCGCCGCCGCCACGCGCTCCGACAGGCCCGAGCGCTTCATCATCGCGCTCGCGCTCTCGATGTGGCCCTTCGCGCTCATCCAGATCGGCTTCGTCGTCCTGCAGGCGCCCTCGCTCGGCGAGCTGGCGGGTGCGGACGATCGTGGGTTCTACACCCCGCTCGGGATGCACGCCAACGACCTCGGGCGCCTGCACCTCTTTGCGTCGGCGCTGCTGCTCTTCGTCTGGGCCGAGACCCGCAGCCCGCGGCTCAAGCTCTTCCTGCTCGCCACGCTCGGCCTGATCGGCTTCGCGCTGCTGCTCACGTTCTCGCGCGCGTCGATCATGGGCGCGATGGTCGTGGGCGGGTTATTCCTGATGTGGAAGTTCAACGCCAGGTCACTCGCCCTCGCCGTGATCGCGGTCGCCTTCGCCGCGGTGGTGGGCGCGGAGGCGCTCTACTCGCGCCTGATGCTCGGCGTCGGCCAGAGCGCCGACGCGGTCAGCGCCGGGCGCATCGACGGCATCTGGCTGCCGCTGCTGCCGGAGCTCTGGAAGAGCCCCCTCTGGGGCAGCGGCCTCGAGTCGATCCTGTGGTCGTTCCCCATGGTGAACGAATCGATGCTGCGGGTCGGCCATCCGCACAATGCCTATCTGGAGGCGCTGCTCGACATGGGGATCATCGGCCTCGCGCTCCTCGGGACGTACTACTGGAGGCTATGGAGGAATTTCCGCGCGCTCGGAGCCGACGCTTCGCTGAAGCCCGAGCTGCGCGGCCTGTTCCAGGGCGCCACTGCCGCGTTGATCGCGTTTCTCATCACCTGCACGGTCGGCAGCAGCCTGCGGCCCGAGTCGTCGGCGTGCTACCTCTGGATCGCCATCGGGCTCATGTATGGCGTGCGTGCCAGGAGGCCCGCGCGTTAAATGCGCAACATGTCGCTGGAGCGTCGGGGCGCCGCACCCATGGAACGCCCGGGGGAGCCTGTCGCCGCGCATCCGGTTCCTGCGCGCCGAGCGCGCGCGCACATCTGCTTTCTCGCACCGCACGCATGGCCGGTGCTTTCCGGCGATCCGACCAGTGCCGAGGTCGGCGGTGCCGAGGTCCAGCAGAGCATGCTCGCGCGGCTGCTGGCGGCCGACGGCTACCGCGTTTCGATGATCTGCCTCGACTACGGGCAGCCGGACCGGGCGCTGGTCCATGGGGTGACGGTTTACAAGAGCTTCGGCGCTAGCGCCGGCGTGCCGGCGCTGCGCTTCTTTCATCCGCGGCTCACCTCGACCTGGCGCGCGATGCGCGCGGCCGGCGCCGACGTGTACTACTGCCGCTCGGCCTCGATGTGGGTGTCGGTCGTCGCCGAGTTCTGCCGCCGGTACGGCAAGCGTTCCATCTATGCCGGCGCCTCGAACATGGATTTCGTGCCGGGGGAGGGCGGCCAGATCCGCTACGCGCGCGACCGCTGGCTCTACCGCCGCGGCCTCGCGCGGGTCGATCGGATCGTGGCGCAGAACGAGGCGCAGCGCGAGAGCTGCCGCGCCGCCTACGGGCGCGAGGCGAGCGTCATCGCGAGCTGCTACCAGCCGGCGAGCCCGGTACGCGCCGGCGCGCCGCGCGATGCAGTCCTGTGGGTAAGCACTGTCCGCAAGGCCAAGCGCCCCGAGCGCTTGCTGGAGCTCGCTGTCCGGCTGCCGCACCGGCGCTTCGTCATGGTGGGCGGCCCCTGCGGCGGCCAGGAGGAGCTCTTCGAGCGCGTTCGGCGGGAAGCGGCGCGTCTGGGCAACGTCGAGCTCACCGGCTTTCTGCCGCTCGCCCAGGTGGAAGGCTGGCTCGACCGCGCCTGCGTGCTCGTCAACACTTCCGACTACGAGGGTATGCCGAACACCTTTCTGCAGGCCTGGTCGCGCGGCGTACCCACGCTCGCCACCGTCGACGTAGAAGCCGCGGTGCACCGCCGCTTTGCCGGCATCGAGGACGGCGCGCGCAAAATCGAGGCGTTCTTCGAGGACGGCGGGCTCTGGCAGAGCGCCTCGCGCCAGTGTCTCGAGCACTTCGGGCGCACACATTCGCCGGCGCACGCGCTGGAGCAGTATGGGCGCCTCATCGAGGAGCTCCTCGCATGAGCGCCTCCTTCAACGCGCTGAAGCGGCGCGCGCTCTCGCTGGGCGCCGTGAAAAGCTTCGACCAGGCGATGCAGTTCCTGCTGCCCGTCGTGCTGGTGCGCTGCCTCGACGCGGCGACCTTCGGCGAGTACCGGCTGCTCTGGCTGGTGGTCGGGACGGTGATGGCAGTGGCGACGCTGAACATGTGCGGGACGCTGTATTTCTTCGTGCCGCGCTCGCCGCCGCAGCGCAAGCGCCTGCACGTGCACCAGACGATGCTCTACCTCGCCGCCGCCGGGCTCGTGTGCGCGGCGGCCGTCAGCCCCTGGAGCCCGCTGCTCCCGCCCGCGGTGCGTCCGCTCGAGGCGTACGGGCTGCTGGTGCCGGCATTCGTCGCCCTGTGGGTGGTCGCGATCCTGCTCGACTTCCTGCCCACGATCGACGAGCGCATCCGCTGGCAGGCCTGCGCCACGCTCGGCGTGACGGCGCTGCGCACGCTGCTCGTGGCGGCGGGCGCGTGGGCGAGCGGCGATTTCCGCGTGATCCTGTGGCTCCTCGTCGCGGTCGTCGCGGTGAAGGGCGTCCTCCTTTTCGTGTACGTGCAGCATCGGCATGGGCTGGGGCGGCCGTGGTTCGAGCGCCGCGCGTTTGCCGAGCAGTTCACCCATTCGGCGCCGCTCGGCGTGTCCAACGCGTTCTTCGGGCTGCGCGGTCAGTCCGACCAGTGGGTGGCCGCGAGCCTGTTCTCGCTGACGAGCTTCGCAGCGTTCTCGATCGCCGCCCTGGTCGGGCAGGTAG
>JBJMWH010000432.1:0-2984 GCA_045810245.1 Burkholderiales bacterium
GAAGGTCGAGCGCGTAGTAGGCGTCCACGCGTAGTTGCCGCTCAGGTAGGCCTGGTGCGCCTGGTTGTCCGCAGGCAGCGCCATCGGGAGCTGCAGCACGCCCTGCAGGCTGGTGCCGCCGGCGGGATTGTTGCCGGCGGCGCCGGCGGCCGGGTTCAGCGTCGCCGTCAGCCCGGTCGGACCGCGCAACTGGTTCGGCACGCTAGGCGCGACATTGCCGAATTCGTTGCCGAAGAACGAGCCGTAGTAGCCGGCGCTCACGAAAAACTTCTCGGTGATGAAATTCAGCTTGGCGTCGACCGTCTTCATGTTGAAGTTCACCGGCTCGGGGACCATCAGCACGGCCCACCTGGTGTTGGTCGCGTTCTGCGTGCCGGCGCAGACGTAGCTCGCGCAGTCGTAGCCGCGGCCCCACAGCCGTGCGCCGTCCTTGTCCTCGTTCCTGAAGCTCAATTCGAGCTGCACGCCCGAGCTGATCCACTTGTCGCCCGCGAGGCCGATCGCTTTGCGCTTCAGCTCGAGGTTGAGGTCCTGCCCCGTCCCCGGCGTGATCAGCACCACGGCCGGCGTGGTCGTCCCTGCGCCCAGCATGCCGGTGTTGATGGTGCGGATCTCGCGGTGCACGAGCTCGCTGTAGTCGAGCCCGAGCTTCCAGTCGCCCTGCCGCTGGTACACGAAGCCGATATCGCGCGAGTCCAGGCCGAGATTGCGCCCGCGAAGTATGGTCCAAGTGCCGGTCGCGTCGTCGCGCCTCACATAGTCGATGTCGAGGAGAAGATTGGCGTCGCGCTCGCGCAAGCCGTTGTACTGCCCCCAGATCGAGCGCTCGTTCGGGCTTCCGGATGCGATCCCGCCGCCGAGCGAGACTGTACTGTCCGGCCGTTTCAGTGCGGCCGCCGCCTGTTCGGCTTCCTGGCCGTGCACCGGCCCAAAGGCCGCGGCCACGGCGAGCGCGAGAATCGTCCTGCGCAGGGCGTGTCTGGATGTTTTCATGGCATCTCCGATCTCTCAGCGCAGCCTGAACTGCGGCGTCGGGTTGGTCGTGCTCGGGTTGTTGGACCCATGCACCTCGGTGTGGCAGTTGAGGCAGCCGCGCGCCATCGTGATGTTCACGGGGTTCTTTCCGGTGGTACTCACGCTGTTGGGGACGACCTGCCGGCCCAGGAGCTGCGGCACGTTCGGGCCATGCGGCGTGTGGCACTGGTGGCACAGGAACGGCGCGCGCGCCTTCAGAAGGTTCTCCACCACCGTGCCGTGCGGGTTGTGGCAGATCGTGCAGTCCTCGCTCACCGGCTCGTGGTTATGCACGAACGGGCCGCGCTTCTCCATGTGGCAGGTGTAGCAGGTGTCGTTCACGCTATCGCGCTTCACCAGCTTCGGCCCGACCGAGCCGTGCGGGTTGTGGCAATCCGAGCACGCCACCTTGCCTTCCAGGATCGGATGGCGCGACGGCCGGTTGATCTGCGCGCGCTGCTCCTTGTGGCAGGTGAAGCAGACCTCGGGCTGTGTGAGCTTGTTGCGTACCCGGTCCTGCTGCGTATGGATCTGGTGGCAGGTGCTGCAGGCGACATCGCGGGTCTGGTGCGTGCTGCCGTCCCAGTGCGAGCGGGCGGAATCGCGCCGGTGGCAGGTCATGCAGGCACCGTTACGCTCGGCGATCGGCGTGCTCGAGCTGCGGGTGAACGTGCGGTCGGGACGCGGGCGCTCGGTGCTGTCGGCGGGCTTGTTGATGTGGCGCTCGCTCTCGCCGTGGCAGCTGGTGCAGCTCGGGGTGCGGCCGTCGGCCACCGTGCCGTGCCGCGTCTTGCCGATGGCGAGCACCGGATAGTCGTCGCCCTCGTCGTGGCAGCGCGTGCACTTGGCGTCGCCCTTCAGAACCAGGTCCTTGCGTTCCTTGGCCTCGGCCGTGGCTTCGCCCTTGGCCTCCTGCGCCAGCGCGTTGCTGATGAGCAGCGCGCCGGCCAGCGCCAGAACCAGGCCCTGGAGCAGGATGGTCAACCAATGCTTGAGTTCCGACATGCGCTTCCCCTTATTTGGCGAGCTTCAGCTCCTGCGGGCCCGGGCCGTCGGGCTCCCTGTGCGCGATGCCGAAGTGGCACATGATGCAGGTGACGTTTTCCGCTCGCGCCTTGGCGTGCCGCGCGCGCGCCTTCTCGGTCTGCAGCTCCGAGCTCATCGAGTCGGCCTTGTGGCAGTTGCGGCACTCGTGCGAGTCGTTGCGGATCATCGCGGTCCACACGTTCTTCGCGAGCTGGTAGCGGTGCTGGTCGAATTTCTCCTTGGTGTCGATCTTGCCGGTGAGGTGGCCCCAGACCTCGAGGCTCGCCTTCACCTTGCGCCAGAGCATCGGCACCGGCTCGCGCGGCACGTGGCAGTCGGCGCACACCGCGCGCACGCCCGAGCGGTTCAGGTCGTGGATGCTGCCCTTGAACTCGGCGTAGACGTTGTCGCGCATCTCGTGGCAGCCGATGCAGAACTCGAGCGTGTTGGTCCAGGCGAGGCCCGCCGCTCCGGCCGCGAGCAGCACGCCGCCGATGACGACGGTGAGAAGCAGCACGCCGGCGCCCAGGGTCACGCGCGAGCACGTCTGGCAGCGCTGCCGCAGGTTGGTCCACCACGCCCGGATCACGGCCGCCTCAGCGCGACAGGATGTACTGGATGAGGTTCTTGATCTCGGCTTCGTTCTTGGTCTTCGGCGAGTCGTGCAGCTCCTCCTTGCCGTCGACCTTGACCTTCGGATTCGTGGTGAGATGCGTGTAGAGCGCCTTCTCCGCGTCGGGCTTGCCCTTGTACTTGGCGGCGGTTTCCTTGAAAGAAGGCCCTTCCTTCTTGGCCGAGACCGAATGGCACTTGGTGCAGCCGCTCTTCTTCGCCAGCGCCTCGGCCGCGGATACGTCGACCGATTGCGCGGAAGCGAGAGACCATGCGAGCGCGCCGCAAATTCCGAGCATCAGGCTGCTGACTTTCATGGATCCTCCCTTGTT
>JBJMWH010000433.1:0-6268 GCA_045810245.1 Burkholderiales bacterium
GGTTCACCACGCCGCGCTTCTGGTACTTCACGATCGGGATCTGCAGCCCCTCGGAATAGATGTCCGTGGTCACGCCGCCGAGCAGGCCGCCGACGTCGGGCCAGTGCGCCATGCAGCAGGCGAAGCCGGAGAGCCTGCCGCGGTGGAAAATCGGCAGTGTGAAGGTGAAGTGGTGCAGGTGGCTGCCCGTGATGTACGCGTCGTTGGTGACCAGGATGTCGTCCGGATGAATGCCTTCGCCGGTGCCCCCCGGGCCGAAGTGCGACAGCTTCGCTTTTACCGTCTCGGCCATCCCGCGGATGAAGCTCGGCAGCCCGAGCCCGATGGAGACGGTCTCGCCCTCCGCGGTATACAAGCCCACCGTGAAGTCGAGCGCCTCGTAGATGATCATGTTGTACGCGGTCCGCATGAGGTTCGTCTTCATCTCCTCGGTGACCGCGATGACGCCGTTGCGAACGATCTCGGTCAGGACAGCGTCGGCCTTCGCGCGCTTGGGCTTCACGCGCGTCGCCTCGCCACTTCGATATCCAGGTTGCCGAAGTCGTCGACGCGCAGCCGGTCGCCGGGGAGCAGCACCGTCGTCGAGGCGTCCTCCTCGACCAGCGCCGGGCCGTCGATGCGATTGCCCGCGCGCAGCGCAGCGCGCGCGTAAACGGGTGTCTGGAGCGCCCGATCGGCCTCGGCGAAGTAAACCCGGCGCCGCGCGCGTGGACGCGGAGCGGGGCCCCGGGCGATGCGCTCGATTTGAGGCTTCTTCATGAGCCCGGAGACCGAAACCCGCAGGCTCACGACCTCGGCGCGCTCGGAAGTGGCATTGGTGCCGTAGCGCCGCAGGTGCTCGGCGTCGAAGAGTTTCTTCACCGCCTCGCGGTCGCCCGAAGCGAGTGCCCGGGCGGGCAGCGCCACCGTGACCGGGTGCTCCTGGCCTACATAACGCATGTCGACTGCGTGCGCGACCGCGACCCGCCCGGTCTTCACGCGGCCCTTCTCGAGCGCGGCCTTGGCTTCTGCGGCGAGCGCCTCGAACGCGCCGGCGATTTCGTCGAAGTGCACGTCGTCGAGGCGCATGAACCAGGTGCGCACCGCGTCGTAGCGCAGGTCCGAGTGGAGCATTCCGAACGCACAGAAGTGGCCGGGCGAGCGCGGCACGATGACTCGGCTCATGCCGATCTCGCGGGCGATCGCGCCGGCGTGCAGCGGCCCGGCGCCGCCGTATGCGACGAGCGGGAACGCCGCCGCGTCGAGGCCGCGGTCGGTGGATACGCCTTTGACCGCGTACGACATGGCGGTGACCGCGATTCGCAGGATGCCCTCGGCCGCGCGCGCGAGGTCCATGCGGAGCGGCCGCGCGACGTGCTGCGCGAGCGCGCGCTCGGCCGCCGCCGCGTCGAGGCGCATTCGGCCGCCGAGAAAGTGCAGGGGATCGAGGCGCCCGAGCGCGAGGTTTGCGTCGGTGACGGTCGGGTGCGTCCCGCCGCGTCCATAGCAGGCCGGGCCCGGCTCCGCGCCGGCGCTTTTGGGCCCGACGTGCAGCGCGCCCGTCTCGTCAACCGATGCGATGCTGCCGCCTCCGGTCCCGACCTCCGAAATGTCGATCATCGGAATCTGGATCGGCAGCGCCTGGGCGTAGCCCCCTACGAGGGCGGCGCTGCGCGTGAGCGCCTCGCCGCGGTAGATGACGCCCGCCTTGGCGGTGGTGCCGCCCATGTCGAACGCGACCGCCTGCTGCAGCCCGAGCGCACGACAGAGCGCACCGGCGCCGATCACGCCGGCGGCGGGACCCGATTCGAGCATGCGCACGCACTCGTCCGCGGCCTGCTTCGATTCATACAGCCCCCCGGTCGATTGAACGAGCAGGAACTTGCCGCGAAACCCCGCCTGGGCGATGTGGGCGTCGATGCCGCGCACGTACTCCCGCACGCGGGGGCCGATGTAGGCGTTCGCCGTCACGGTCGAGCAGCGCTCGAACTCGCGGTATTCGCCCGAGAGCTCGTGCGAGGCGGTGACGAAAGCGCCCGGCATGCGCGACTTGACGATCGCCTTCACGCGCGCCTCGTGCGCGGGGTTGACGTAACAATGGAGCAGCATGATCGCCACCGCTTGCACGCCGAGGCCCTGGAGGCGCTCGCACAGAGCCTCCACCGCCGGCTCGTCGAGCGGCACCAGCACCTCGCCCTCGGCGGTGATGCGCTCCTTCACCTCGAAGCGCAGCGCGCGCTGGACCAGCGGAACATGCTTGCGAAAAAAGAGGTTGTAGGCGTCGGGACGGTTGATGCGTCCGATCTCGTAGATGTCGCGGAATCCCTCGGTGACCAGCAGGGCCGTCTTCGCTCCGCTGCGCTCGAGCAGCGTGTTGATCGCGATGGTTGACCCGTGGAGGAAGAGCTCGGCGTCGGCGTACGCGCCGCCCGCTTCCTGGAGCCCGCGCGAGATGCCCTCGACCAGCCGGGCCGGCGTCGAGAGCGTCTTGCCGAGAGACAGGCGCCCGCTCGCCTGGTCGAAGGCGACGACGTCGGTGAAGGTGCCCCCGATATCGGCGGCCAGGCGGACGCCCGCGGGGCCGCTCATTCCGGCCGGTAGCCCGCGGCCTTGAGCATCTCGGCGATCTTCCTGCCCGCGGCGCGGCTGCCGACGAGGAAGCGCTCGAACTCCTCCGGCCCGCTGCCGAGCGGGTCGTACGCGTTCCTCGGCATCAGCTTCTCGCGCCACGCGGGCTCGTCCATCGTCGCCGCGATGGCCTCGTGCGTGCGGCGCAGGATCGGCTGCGGCACGCCCATCGGCGCCATGATCGCGAACCAGGTCGCGATATCGATGGGCAGTCCCTGCTCGCGGTACGTCGGCACGTTCGGAAGCGCGGGCAGGCGCTCGCGCCCGATGACACACAGGGGCTTCAGCTTCCCGCTCGGGAAGTGCGGCGCGACCACGGGCAGCGTGCTGAGCGCGAGGTCGACCTCGTTCGCGAGCGCGGCCTGCACCGCAGGCCCCGTGCCCTTGTACGGAACGTTCGTGATCCGCACGCCCGTTCCCTGCTGGATCGCTGCGTGCAGCTGGTGCGAGATCCCGCCCTCGCCGAAGGTGCCGAAGTCGATCCTGCCGGGATGCTGCTTCGCGTAGCCGATCATCCCGGCGAAGGAGTCGAATGGAGCGCGGGCGCTCGCGACCAGCACCGACTGCGGATAGCCGAGCAGCGTCACCGGCGCGAAATCCCGCCCGGCGTCGAAGGGCAGGTCCGTGCGCAGGTTGGGAACGACGGTCAGGCCGTCGCTCGTCACGAAGCACAGCGTGTAGCCGTCGGGCGGGGACTTGGCGCAGGCGGCCATGCCGATCGTCCCCGTCGCGCCCGGCCGGTTCTCGACGACCACCGGCTGGCCGAGCCGTGCCGTCAGCCCGCTCGAGAGCCCGCGCACCAGCGGATCCACCGCGCCGCCCGCGGGGAATGGCACGATGATGCGGATCACCTTTACGGGCCAGGCCTCCTGTGCCAGGCCGATCGCCGGCGCGAGGCCCAGCGCCGCCGCCGTCGCAATAATATCGAGGCAGCGATGAAGCAGTCCGCGCCCCCTGTCCTCGCGCTGCGCCTTCTGGGGCGCTGGACCGAGCTTGCGCGCCGCCATGTCCCGCTCGGCGCGGGCTGTGCGTGCGCGCCCGGCCTCGCGGGCGTCCAGCTCGCCGACTTCGAATCCCAGGTGCTCGATTTTCTGCGCTCGCGCCACGGCTTTGTCGGCGCCTCCGGCATCGCAGAGCTGCTCGCCGGGATTGCGAGGGGCGGGAGCGCCGTGCCGGCCGACGCCCGCGGCGCGTTGCTCGCCGACCTGCAGCGGACGCTCGACTCGTTCGACGAAGTGCATGGTCGCGCCTAGTAGTCCTGCAGCGGAATCTTCGCCTCGTGCACGATCCGTGCGTACAGCGCGAGATCCGACTTGAACTTGACCTCGAACTGCTCCGGCGTGCTGCCGACCGGCTCATAACCCCAGGCGGGCATACGCTCGCGGATGTCGGCCGTCCCGAGCGCCCGGGTCCACTCGGCGTGCAGGCGCTCGATCACCGCGCGGGGTGTGCCGGCCGGCGCGAACACGCCGATCCAGCCGGCGTAGCGGAAATCCGGAAGCCCGGACTCGACCAGCGTCGGCGCCTCGGGGAGCAGGCGCGATCGGGTGGCGTCGGTGATGGCGAGCAGGTGCAGCCGCCCGGCGTTGACGAGGGGAAGTGCGCCCGCGAGCGGCCCGAAGCCGAGGTCCACCTCGCCCGCGAGCAGCGCTGCGTACATCGGCGCGTCGCCCTTATACGGCACGTGCACGATGTCGACCCCGCCGAGCATCCGCAGCAGCTCGCCCGCAAGGTGGGGCGGGCTGCCGATGCCGGTGGAGCCGTAGTTGAGGCTGCCGGGCTTCGACTTCGCAAGCGCGAGCAGCTCGCGCACCGACCTTGCCGGCAGCTTCGCACTGGTGACCAGGATCAGCCACGAGGACATGAGCTGCGAGACCGGCACCAGGTCCTTCGCCGGATCGAACGGCAGCTTGCGATACAGGCTGGGACCGATGGCGAGGCCTGCCGGCGTGAGCAGGACGGTGCTGCCGTCGGGCGCGGACTTGGCAACGACGTCGGCGCCGATGTTGCTTCCTGCACCGGGCCGGTTTTCGACGATGACTGGCTGCGCGAAGCCCTCGGTGAGCTTGGGCGAGAAGGCGCGCGCGATCGTGTCGACGGCGCCGCCGGCCGCGAACGGGACGACGATGCGCAGCGGCTTGCCCGGAAACGCCTGCGCGCACGCGAGACCAGGCATCGTGGCAAGTGCGAGCAATGCGACCCATCGATTCATGATCGCCTCGTCAGAGTTTCCCATTTTCCATAACGCTCGTGCCGCCGTGCAACCGCAGATCGCTGCGGGCGTTGCGCTAAAATCAGCGCCGCCGCCTCCCGGCGGCTAATCTTTCACGGAGGATTCCATGGCTGCTTTCACCACGGCGGTTGTCGTCGCCTCGGCAGGCGTACTGACTATGGCGAGAGGCAGCACGATCTCGTTCACCGTGACCTGGGGCAGCAATATCAGCCAGTTTCGATTCAACCGGATCTGGGCCGGCATCGTGAGCGCGAGCGACGCGGACAGGGAGCAGAGCGTCACCATTGTCTCGGAAGGCTCTCGATGGAATCTGTCGAGCCCGGCCAGCACTCCGATGACCATGAGCTTGCGCGGAAATGGCGAGAGTGGCGCGCCGATCGCGGCGAGAATCCAGGTGCTGGCATCCCAGGTGGACACGTTCTAAAGGGAACGAACTCATGAAGGTCCTGGCATTGTTCGACAAGAGCGGAAAAATCCACGCGCTGTTTCACCCTTCGACGGAGGCCGACGCGCCTCAGCTCAGCTTTCATCCGGAACACGGCCGGCGCGCGCAAATGCTCGATGTTCCCGCCGAGTTTCACCATCTGAAACCCGGGCAGCTTCACGCGGCGCTTCGCGTCGAGCTCGCCGGCGGCAAGCCGAGGCTCGCGGCGCAAAAGAAGAAGCGGGTCGCGGGCCAAAAGAAGAAACATCGGTAGAACCTGACGCAGCTTGCAGGTTCCGGGACCGTTCTGTTCTGTCTGCAGAACGTCGGGGCGGTCGCAGAAGCCGGCACCGAATCTCGCGGCTCCGCCTGCACCTCCGGTCTAGACGAGTCGGCGTCACTTCGTGGAGGCCTAGGTCTCGCCTCCGGGGTTATGATTCCCGCAACCCCTGAGGAGGATCTCCCATGATGCGCATCGTCGCCGCCCTGGCCTTCGCGCTCGCCGCACCGGCCACCGCCCAGGTTCCGCCGCGCACGCTCCCGGAGCTCAAGGACGAGGTCCAGGCGCGCGCCGACCGCCACGCCTACCCGGTGTCTGAGCTCATGCCAGCCGAGGTGCGCGAGGCCCTCGCGAATCTCAAGAGCCTCGACCGCGACGAATGGGCCGCGGCCTGGAGTTCGATCGGCGACCGCCACATGGCGAACGGCAGGAAGGCGGAGCTCGCGGAGATGGCGTCGCGCGCTGAAGCCGCCAAGGAATACAAGTACGCCTTCGAGTACTACCTCTTCGCACGCTTCCCGCTCGAGAACTCGCCCGGAAAGGAAAAGGCGTACGCCAGGGCACTGGAGGCTTTCGCCGCGTACGCCCGGCTGCAGGACCCGAAGCTCGAGATCGTGAAGATCCCGTTCGAGGGGAAGGAGATCGTCGGCTATCTGCGACTGCCGAAAGGCGTGCGTACTGCGCCGATCGTAGTCACCATCGGCGGCCTGGACGGCCGGAAAGA
>JBJMWH010000434.1:0-5418 GCA_045810245.1 Burkholderiales bacterium
GGTGTTGCCCACCGCGTCCAGCGGGTCGGTGATGTTGCGCACCGAGCCGGGAAGGTCGGCCATCTCGGCGATGCCGCCGGCGTTGTCGGTGATCGGACCGTAGGCGTCGAGGGCGACGATGATGCCCGCCATGGAGAGCATCGACGTGGCGGCGATCGCGATGCCATACAGGCCGGCGAGCGAATAGGAGGCGAAGATCGCGACGCACACCGCGAGCACCGGCCAGGCAGTGGATTTCATCGACACGCCGAGGCCCGCGATCATGTTGGTGGCGTGTCCGGTCACGCTCGCCGCCGCCACGTGCTGTACCGGCTTGAACTGCGTGCCGGTGTAGTACTCGGTGATCCAGACGAGGAATCCGGTGAGCGCCATGCCGACGACCGCGGTGCCGTAGAGGTTCCAGACCGTCAGGTTGCGGCTCTGGCCCCAGATGTCGAAGGGCACCGTCTTCACCACGTCGTCCATGAAGATCAGGGTGATGGGATAGAACGCGATCAGCGCGAGCGCGCCCGCCACCGCGAGCCCCTTGTAGAGCGCGGGCATGACGTTCACGTCGGTGGGCTTGGCCTTCACGAACCAGGTGCCGATGATCGAGGCGATGATGGCGAAGCCGCCGATGGCGAGCGGATAGATGAGCGCAGCCGGCGAGGTGGTCTTCACCAGCAGCGCCCCGAGGAGCATGGTGGCGATGATGGTCACGGCGTAGGTCTCGAACAGGTCCGCCGCCATGCCGGCGCAATCGCCGACGTTGTCGCCCACGTTGTCCGCGATCACCGCCGGGTTGCGCGGGTCGTCCTCGGGAATCCCCGCCTCGACCTTGCCGACGAGGTCCGCGCCGACGTCGGCGCCCTTGGTGAAAAGGCCGCCGCCGAGACGCGCGAAGATCGAGATGAGCGAAGCGCCGAAGCCCAGACCCACGAGCGGGTGGATGATGTGCGTGAGCTGCGTCTTGTCGGCCGCGTTGGCATAGAGCAGGGCGAAGTAGCCCGCCACGCCGAGCAGGCCCAGCCCGACCACGAGCAGGCCCGTGACGGCGCCGCCGTTGAAGGCGACCTGGAGCGCCTCGTTCAGGCCGATACGCGCTGCCTCGGCGGTGCGCACGTTGGCGCGCACGGAGATGTTCATGCCGATGATGCCGCAGGCGCCCGAGAGCAGCGCGCCGATGAAGAAGCCCCACGCCGTCGTCCAGCCGAGGCCCGGCACCAGGCCGATGACGACGAACAGGACCGCGCCGACCATGGCGATGGTCGTGTACTGGCGCCGGAGGTAGGCGATCGCCCCCTCGCGGATCGCCGCCGCGATCTCGCGCATGCGCGGATTGCCGTCGGGCAGGCGCAGGATGCGGCTGATCTGCCAGAGTCCGTACACGATGGCGAGTAGCGCGCAGACGAGCGCGAAGACGAGACCGCTTTGCATTTGCTTGCTCCCCTAGAGCCCTGCGCGCAGAACCTGTTTTCGGGGGCGAATTCTATCAGTTCAGCGCAGCGAGCACCCGCCTGCGGATCTCGTCGACCGGGCCGCTGCCGGAGATCTTGTGGTAGCTCGGTGCCTTCGAATCGCCCGTGGCGGCCCACTTCCTGTAGTACTCGACGAGCGGCCGCGTCTGCAGGCGGTAGACCTCGAGGCGCTTTCTGACCGTGCCCTCACGGTCGTCGTCGCGCTGCACAAGCGGCTCGCCGGTGACGTCGTCCTTCCCCTCGGAGCGGGGCGGATTGAACTTGAGGTGGTAGCTGCGGCCCGAGGCGGGATGCACGCGCCGCCCGCTCATTCGGGTGATGATCTCGTCGTCGGGCACGTCGATCTCGAGCACGTGATCGATCCTGACATCGGCCGCCTTCATCGCTTCGGCCTGCGGAATGGTGCGCGGAAAGCCGTCGAAGAGATAACCCTTGGTGCAGTCGCCGTGCCCGAGGCGCTGCTCGACCAGGGCGACGATGATGTCGTCGGAGACGAGCTGCCCCGCGTCCATGATTTTTCCAGCTTCGATTCCCAGAGGGGTGTTCGCGGCGCGCGCGGCGCGCAGCATGTCACCGGTGGAGATTTGCGGGATGCCGAACTTCTCGCGGATGAAACTCGCCTGAGTGCCCTTGCCGGCCCCGGGCGGCCCAAGAAGAATCAATCGCATGACGGCCTCATGCCAGCATTCTACGGACGGCCTCGAGATCCTGCGGCGTGTCGACGCCCGGAGGGATCTCGGTTTCGCTCACCGCCACGGCGATGCGATAGCCGTGCCACAGGACCCGCAGCTGCTCGAGGGCCTCGGCCTTCTCGAGCGGCGCAGGCGCGAGCGCGGCGTAGCGCTGCAAGAAGTCGACGCGGTATCCATAGATGCCCGCGTGCCGGTAGCACACGCCGCCTTCCTCCCTCGGATACGGAATTCTCGAGCGTGAGAAGTACAGCGCGTAGCCGCGCGCGTCAATGACGACCTTCACCACGTTTGGGCTGGCGAGGGACTGCTCGTCTTGGATCGCATGGCAGGCGGTGGAAACCGACGCGTCCTTGAGCTGGTCGAGGAGCCCCGCCACCTCGGCGACGAGCTTGGGGGAGATCAGCGGCTCGTCGCCCTGCACGTTCACCACGATGTCGCGATCCCCGAGTTTGAGAACGGCCGCGGCTTCGGCAATGCGGTCGGTTCCGGAAGGATGATCTGGGCGCGTCATCACGAAGCGGTGGCCCGCAGCCCGCACCGCGCGGGCGATGCGCTCGTCGTCGGTCGCCACGTGGACCGAGGCGGCGCCGCTTTGCGCGGCCCGCTCGCAGACCCTGACCACCATGGGCCGCCCGGCGATGTCGGCGAGCGGTTTTCCCGGAAACCGGCTCGACGCATAGCGGGCCGGGATGAGGACGTGAAAGCTCAAGCCACTTCTTCTTCCGGCGGGAGCTTGCGCGCCTCCTCCTCCAGCATCACCGGAATGCCGTCCTTCACCGGGTAGCCGAGGCGGTCGGCCTTGCACACAAGCTCCGCGGCATCCTTGCGGTACAGGAGCTTGCCCTTGCACAACGGGCATACCAGGATCTCAAGCAGCTTTGGATCGACGCCGGCCATCGAGCTCCTTCAGCAGCCAGTCGCCGAACGCGGCAGGGAGGCTCGCGGTGACCGGCAGGACCCACCAGTTGGGGCGCGCATGGCGGCGCAATTTTACCGCGTCCTTCTCCGTCATCAGCACGGGCAGCTCGTCGCCGAACTCGAGCTCGCCGGCGGCAAAGCGGTGATGATCCGGGAACGGATGCGCTAGCACCTTCGGGCCGAGCTTGCCCACATGGACGAAGAAGCGGCTCGGGTTGCCGATGCCCGCGACCGCGTGGACCGGCTGGCCGCGCCAGGCCTGGAGCGGCTGCCTGTCGCGCGCGTCGCCCATGCGGTGCGCGACTTCGCCTTCCAGCCGCATTTCGAAAGCATGCCCATTCCCCGTTCCGAGGTCGGGGGCCTGATGAGATACAACGGCATGCACGGTGCGCAACCGCTGCCGCGGCTCGCGCAGCGGTCCGGCCGGCAAAAGCCATCCGTTGCCCAAGCCGCGAGAATCGACCACCGCGATCTCGAGGTCGCGCCGCAGGCGATAGTGCTGCAGGCCGTCGTCGAGCACGACGACGTCGGCTTCCGGGTGCCGGACGCGCAGCGCCTCGATGACCTTCACCCGCTCGGCGCCGATCCACACCGGGCAGCCGCTGCGCCGCGCGAGCACGACCGGCTCGTCGCCGACTTCGTCGGGCTCCGAGGCTACCGTGGCCGCGCGCGGCGCGCCGCCCGCGCCGCCATAACCGCGCGAGACGATCGCCGGCGACCAGCCATGCGCCTTGAGGAATTCGGCGATCCACAGCACGAGCGGCGTCTTGCCGCTGCCGCCGACGCTGAGGTTGCCGACGACGATCACCGGAATGCCGGGGTGCACGCTCGTCAGAATCCCGGTGCGGAAAAGGAGCCGGCGCACGCACACCAGGAAAGCGAACGCGAGGCTTGCCGGCCACAGCAGCCACGCGAGGGCGCCGCGGCGGTACCAGTGCCGCACTATTTGTTCGACTGCGTGGTGAAGGTAATCTGCGACAGTCCCGCGACGCGCGCCGCCTCCATGACGCGCACCACCGACTGGTGGGTCGCGGCGGCGTCGGCGCTGATCACGATCACCGGATCCTTCAGCGTGCCGCTGGCGCGACGCAGCTCTTCGGCGAGCTGCTCCACGCTTTTGAACGGCACCGGGTTGCGGTTGATGACGTACTGGCCCTGGGCATTCACCAGCACCGCGATCTCGTTGGGCCGCTCGGGCTGCTTCTCGGCCTGCGCCGTCGGCAGGTTGATCTGCAGCTCGGTGTATTTCGAGTAGGTGGTGGTGATCATCAGGAAGATGAGGATCACCATCATCACGTCGATGAGCGGCACCAGGTTGATCTCGAGAGGCTCGCGCTGCCTGCCGCGCTGGAAGTTCATCGCTGCTCGCCGCCGAAGTCGACCCGCTCGCCGTGGACGATGTCGACGAGTTTCGAGGCCTGCTGCTCCATCTCGACGACGTAGGTGTCGACCTTGTTGCGGTAGTGCCGGTAGAAGATGAGCGCCGGGATCGCGATGGCGATGCCGAAGGCGGTGTTGTAGAGCGCCACCGAGATGCCGTGGGCGAGCTGCTGCGGGTTGGCCCCAGTGGGCGCCTGCGAGCCGAAGATCTCGATCATGCCGATGACCGTGCCGAAGAGGCCGAGCAGCGGCGCCGCCGCCGCGATCGTGCCCAGCGTGGTCAGGAAGCGCTCGAGCTGGTGGCCGATGCCGCGGCCCGCCTCCTCGATTGCCTCCTTCATCACGTAGCGCGAGCTCTGGTGGTTGCGCAGCCCCGCCGCGAGCACCGCGCCGAGGGGCGAATCACTCGCCAGGCGCTCGAGCACGTCGTTCGACACGCCTTGGCGCTTGTACACCGAGACCACCTGCTCGAGCAGCGTGGGCGGCAGGATGTTGCCCCGGCGCAGCGTGAGCGCGCGCTCGATGATCAGTGCCAAGGCGATGACCGAAGCGAGCAGCAGGGGCCAGATCGGCCATCCCGCTGCCTGAATGATTGCGAACACCCTTTTTCCTATGCCTTTTTTGGAGACGGGCGCGGCCGACTTTACGTAATCCGCCGAGCCGGAGCAAGTTTCTGCGGCGCACCATGCGCCGCCCATGTAGCGGATGCTGCGATATCCACAAAAATCTGTGGATAAGTTTGTGGATTGTCGCTGAATAGGCCGACATGCGCCTGTCACATTGGGGACGGAGTCGGTCCAGGTCAAAATTTGAGCACCGTTTTCCCAAGAACTTTCATTTGCTTAGCCAAAGGAATGGGCCTCCGCGCGCGCCCCGCGCGCCAGTCGCCCGAAAACCGGGGCGAATGTGGATTAGTGTAGGCTCGCTCAGCCCTTCGACCAGCATGCAATACGAACTTCCCAGCGGTCCCG
>JBJMWH010000435.1:0-2695 GCA_045810245.1 Burkholderiales bacterium
GCGAGCGCTTCGCGCTCGGTACCCCGAGCGCCCGCACGCGGCCCGAGTTGATGTAGGGCTGCACGATCGACACGGCCCCCAGGTGCACCTGCACCTGGTTCGAGATGACGTCGAGCGCGGCCTGCGTCGCGCCGCGGTAGGGGATGTGCACCAGGTAGATCCCGGTTGCCGCCTTGAAGGCTTCCATCGCGACATGCTGCGGGCTGCCGACGCCGCCCGAGGAATAGTCGATCTTTCCGGGCCGGCTCTTCGCGAGCGTGACGAGGTCGGCCACGCTCTTCACCGGTAGCTCATTGTCCGCCACCAGCACCCAGGTGATCCCGGCGACCACGCCGATCGGCACGAAGTCTTTCACCGGATCGTAGGGAACCGGGCGCACGTTCGGGATCATGGTGAGGATGCTGTCGTTCAGCACGCCGATGGTGTAGCCGTCGGGCGCGGCGCGCTTCACGCGCTCGGCGCCGATCATGCCGGCGGCGCCCGGCTGGTTCTCCACCACGATCTGGCGCCCGAGGTTGTCGCTCATCTTCTGCGCCACGATGCGCAGCATGACGTCGACCGCGCTGCCGGCCTGCAGCGGCATGAGGAACAGGATCGGCTTGGACGGATAGTCCTGCGCGGGACAGGCGAGCGCCCACGAGAGCAGCAGGAAAGCGGCGGCCGTGCGCATCTAGAAGCGGCTGCTGCCTCGGTGGTGAGCGATGTGCGGCGGGCGCGAAGCGCGCGGTGCGCGCGTGACGCCGGTGGCGAAGACCGGTCCGTAGTAGTACGGGTAACCGTAGGCGTAGTCGTTAGCGTAGGAAGCGTAGGCAGCCTGCTGGTACTGCACCGTGGCCATGAGCCGCTGGCGCTGCAGCCATTCCTGCTGTGCCATCAGTTCATAGGGCGAGGGACCGTAGGCGATCGCGCGCTGCAGGCTCGGGTCGGGGCCGTAGGTGGAGATGCGGTCGACGACCGGCTGAATCTTCTTCGCCGCAGAGGGCGGCTGCGTGTTCGAGTAGTTGACCACGCCTTTTTCGTCCAGCCATTTGTAGGTCTGGGCGTGGGCTGCCGGGATCAGGACGAGGGCCAAGGCGAGGAGTCGACGCATGGACACATTATGCCGTGCGGCGCTGCAAGTACACATCCTTCAGAGTGGATTTCAACCTCATCTTGCTTTACCCCAGGATCACGCGCACTTGGTGGGTTGCGCCGTCATCCACGAGGGGGACGCGGGCAAGGTCGTCCGGCAGCGGCTTGTGGTCCAGCGTGACGCTTGCGACGCCGCGGCTGACGCGCTGCGGGTTCTCGACGGTGATGTCGTAGCGGGAGGAGCGGTATTTGAAGGTGATGTCGAAGCGCGGCCACGAGGTGGGGATGCAGGGGTCGAGGTGGAGGGTGGTGTCCTGCAGGCGGAAGCCGAGGATGGATTCGATGCCGGCGCGGTAGAGCCAGCCGGAGGAGCCGGTGTACCAGGTCCAGCCGCCGCGGCCCAGATGCGGGGGGACGGAATAGATGTCGGCGGCGACGACGTAGGGCTCGACCTTGTAGCGCTGAACGTCTGCGCGAGTGCTCGCGTGGTTGATGGGGTTGAGGAGGGAGAAGAGGGCGGCGGCCTTGTCGCCCCGGCCGAGGGCGGCGAGGGCGATTACGGACCAGGCGGCGGCGTGGGTGTACTGGCCGCCGTTTTCACGGATGCCGGGCGGGTAGCCCTTGATGTAGCCGGGGTCGAGCGGGGTCCGGTCGAAAGGCGGGGTGAAGAGGAGGGCGAGGCCGTCGGCGGGACGGATGAGGTGCTCGTCCACGGCGGCCATGGCGCGCTGGGCGCGCGCGGGGTCGGCGGCGCCGGAGATCACCGCCCAGGACTGCGCGATGGAGTCGATGCGGCATTCGTCGCTCGCGGAGGCGCCGAGCGGAGTGCCGTCGTCGAAATAGCCGCGCCGGTACCAGTCGCCGTCCCAGCCGTCGCGCTCTAGCGAGGCTTGCAGTACTGCGGCGTGCGAGAGCCATGTCGCGGCGCGCGCCTCCTCACCGCGGGCTTTCGCCATCGGCGCGAACGCGGTGAGGGTCGCATGCAGGAACCAGCCGAGCCAGACGCTCTCGCCTTTGCCGTGCTCGCCGACGCGGTTCATGCCGTCGTTCCAGTCGCCGGTGCCGATGAGCGGCAGGCCGTGCGCGCCGAGCGCCAGGCTTTGGTCGAGCGCGCGCGCGCAGTGCTCGAAGAGCGAAGCCCTCTCTTCGGCGAGCATCGGCTGGAAGTAGGCGTCGTGCTCGCCTGCAGCGAGCTTCTGGCCCTCGAGAAAGGTGACGGGCTCGTCGAGCACCGCGCGATCGCCGCTCGTCGCGACATAGTGCGCCGCGGCGCAGGCGAGCCATACCCGGTCGTCCGAGATTCGCGTGCGCACGCCCTGGCCGGTGGGCGGCAGCCACCAGTGCTGGACATCGCCTTCGACGAACTGGCGCGCCGCGGCGCGCAGGAGGTGCTCGCGCGTCAGCGCCGGCCGCGCCAGGGCGAGCGCCATGCCGTCCTGGAGCTGGTCGCGGAAGCCGTAGGCGCCGCTCGCCTGGTAGAACGCCGAGCGCGCCCACACGCGGCAGGCGAGCGTCTGGTAGAGCATCCAGCGGTTGAGCATCACGTCCATCGCGCGCTCGGGCGTTTTCACCTGGATCGCGCCGAGCGTCTGGTCCCAGAAATCGTCCACCTCGCGCAGCACTG
>JBJMWH010000436.1:0-9642 GCA_045810245.1 Burkholderiales bacterium
CGACGGCGGGATGTAGTCGCCGAATTCCCCGTGGCGCGCGAGCTGGTAGGCGCGCACCGCCTCGAACACCGGGTAGTAATGGTCGACGCGGACGCTGTGGCGGAAGTCCGAGCCGAACTCGGCGAGGGTCTTGCGCATGCGCTTCAGGATGAACTCGGCCTCGCGCCTGAGGCGCGGCGCGCCAAAGGCGGGAAAGCCTGCCGGGCCTTCCACTTCCGGCGCCGGGCCGGCCGCGAAATCGAACGCTTCATGGCCGGTGAGAAAGAGCCAGGCTCCGGCCTTCACCGCGTACGCGTACGGCACGGCGCTGCCTGCCAGCCCTTCCACCGAGCGGATTTCGATATTCGCCATGGCGCGCGTCCTCGCTTTCGCCGATAGTACGATAGGACGAAAGGAGCAAGACGCGGTGCTCGCGGTGCGAAACGTCAGCAAGATCTTCGGCACGGACGCGCAGCGCTACGTCGCGCTCGAGCGCATCGATTTCGAGGTGCGTTCCGGCGAGCTGGTGTGCCTGCTCGGTCCATCGGGCTGCGGCAAGTCCACGCTGCTCAACATCCTCGCCGGATTCGACCGTCCGAGCGGCGGCGCGGTCGACTTCGAAGGCGCGCCGGTGCGCGGCGCCGGCAAGGACCGGGTGATGTTCTTCCAGGACGCCGGCGCGGCGCTGCTGCCGTGGCTCTCGGTCGAGGAGAACGTGCGCTTCGCGCTGCGGGTGCGCAAGCTGCCGAAGGCCGGGTGGCCGGCGATCATCGACAAATACCTCGCGATGGTCGGCCTCGCCGAGCACCGCCAGAAGTTCCCCGCGCAGCTCTCTGGAGGCATGCGCCAGCGCCTTCAGATCGCGCGCGCGCTCGCGGTCGAGCCGAAGGTCCTGCTGATGGACGAGCCCTTCGCCGCGCTCGACGCGCTCACGCGCCGCAGGATGCACGGCTTTCTTCTCGACATCTGGCAGCGCACCGGCAAGACGATCGTCTTCGTGACGCACGACATCGGCGAGGCCGTGACGCTCGCCGACCGGATTTGCGTCATGTCGCTCGGGCCGGGCTCGCGCATCATAGAGGTGATCGAAGTCGGCCTGCCGCGGCCGCGCGACCTGTCGGACGCGGGGGCGGGACGCATTTTCAAGCGGGTCGAGGAATTGCTGACTTGATGAGTCATCCGGCCCGCAGCATCGCCTTTTTCGCAGGGTCTCTGGTCATTGCATTTGCCGCGTGGCAGTTCCTGTCCACGGTGGTATTCAACCCGTTCCTCATCCCGCCGCCGTGGGTGGTCCTCAAGACCATGGTGCCGATGGTGCAGAACGGCGAGATCTTCCGCCACGTCGCGATCAGCCTGGCACGGGTCGGGGTCGGGTTCGTCACGGGGTGTGCCGCGGCGATCGTACTCGGCGTCATCCTTGGCAGAATCAGGCCGGTGAATGACCTGCTCGACCCGGTGATCGAGCTACTGCGCTACCTCTCGCCCACCGCGATGATCCCGATCGCGGTGATCTGGTTCGGCATCGGCGAGACCTCGAAATACTTCCTCATCTTCTGGGGCACCTTCTTCATCGTGCTCATCAACACCACCGCCGGGGTGATGCGCGCGCCGCTCATCCGCCAGCGCGCGGCGCAGTGCCTCGGCGCGAGCGAGCTGCAGATCTTCCTGCTGGTGGTGATTCCTTCCGCCGCGCCGTACATCGTCACCGGCATGCGCATCGCGATGGCATCGTCTTTCATGAGCATCATCCCGGCGGAAATCCTGGCGGCCGATTCGGGCATCGGCTTCCTGCTGCAGCAGTCCTCGATCCTGCTGCAGACCAACCGAATCTTCGTCGCGCTGCTCACCATCTGCGTGCTGGGCTTCGCCTTCGACCGCCTGTTCCGGATCGCGGTCGACCGCATGCTCTCGCGCTACATGTCCTACATCGCCTTGACCTAGGAGACGCCATGAAGGCAGTTATCAAACAGCTTGCAACAATTCTGGCGCTGTTGTTTTTCACGGTTGGACTGGCAGATGCGCAACCACTCAAGAAGCTGGTGCTCTTCGGCCAGCCCTCGGTGAACAACGACGCCATCTGGATGGCGCTCGAGTACGGCTACTTCAAGGAACAGGGACTCGAGGTCGATTACCGCGTGTTTCCCTCCGGGACCACCGCGTTCCAGACGTTCCGCACCGGCCAGGGCGACGTCGTGATGACCGGCGACCTGCCGAGCGTGCAGTACTTCTTCAACAATCCCGGCCAGTACCAGACCTTTGCCGCGATCGAGCGCGATGCCAAGGGCTACGTGGTCATCGCGCGCAAGGAGATCAAGTCGCCCAAGGATCTCGTCGGCAAGAACGTGGCCACCCGGGTGGGCTCGACCGGCTCGTGGTTCATCTCGGAGTACCTCGCGAAGAACGGCGTCGATCCGAAGAGCGTGCCGGTGAAGAACCTCGACACGCAGCTCCTGCCCGCGGCGCTGTGCGCGGGCGACATCTCGGCGTTCTTCATCTGGCAGCCGATCGGCTCGCGCACGCTGGAGATCTGCCCGGCGAACGCCTGGCAGATGAGCGACGCCTCGGGCTACATCCAGGGCTACCTCGTCGCCGGGGCGCGGCCCGAGTTTCTCTCGACGGCCGAGGGCGCCGACAAGGTGCAGCGGTTCCTGCGCGCGATCCTTAAAGGGCGCGCCAAGGCCGAGGGCGACTTCAAGGCGGTGGCGGCGTACGCGGCCAAGATCTACAGCCTTTCCGAGAAAGCCACGCGCGACCAGTGGGAAACCAACACGCGGCCGATCGCGCTCGACCGCGTCTACTATCAGGACTTCTGCAGCCTGTCCAAATGGGCGCAGGGCGCGGGACTCACCACCCAGCCGGTGGATTTCGCCAAGCTCACCTGGCCGAACGCGCTGCGCGCGATCGACCCGAAGCTCGCCGAAGCGCCGCCCGCGCCTTGTTGACCCGGGTGGAGCGCCGGGGGCTTAGCGCTCGCGCGGCGGCCAGTCGGACACGAAGCCGTCGCGGTTCGGCATCTTCACCTGCGGCAGGCTCTGCGCGCTCATCACCGCGTCCTCGCCGATGATGCCGCTCAGCGCGAGGACGTACGCCGTCACCGCGTAAACCTCGTCGCTCGTAAGCGAAAGCGGGTTGGTGATCGGCATGGCGCGGCGCACGTAGTCGAAGAGCGTCGTCGCGTAGGGCCAGTAGCTGCCGACGGTGCGCAGCGGCGTCTTGCCGGCGAGCGTGCCAGTCCCGCCGGCGAGCACGTCGGCCGGCTTGCCGGCGCCTTTCGCGCCGTGGCAGGCGAGGCACTTCTGCTCGTAGACCTGCGCGCCTTGGCGCGCCGTGCCGCTGCCGGGTGGAAGGCCCGCGCCGTTCGGCGGGATGCTGATGTCCCAGCGCGCAATCTCGGCCGCACCGACGGGCGTGCCGAGCGCCGGCGGCTTGCTCGCGCTCGTCTGGGGGGTCACCCCTGCGCAACCAACAAGCATCAAAAGCGAAAGCGAGGCGGCCAGGCTATGCGTAGACATTGGTCACCTTCCCGTCGGCGCCGACTGCCCAGCTCACCATCGAGTTGTTGTGGTAGCGCATGTCCGGCGCGTAGCGCGCGAGCCAGTCCTTGCGCGCCGGCTGCACGCGGCCTTTCTCGTCGGTAGCGCGGCTCTGCAGCAGCGCGGGCTTGCCGGTCCATTCCCACGGCATGCGGAAGCGCACGAAGGCGCGCGGCCGTTCCTCACCGAGCAGCGTGGCGGCGCTCCAGGCGGCGCCGCCGTCGGTCGACACCTCGACCTGGCGGATCCGGCCGGCACCGCTCCACGCGAGGCCGCTGATCTCGTAGCGACCGGGGCGCGGCAGCGTCATGGTCGAGGAGGGGCGCGTGATCACCGACTTCACGCCCATCTCGAAGGTGAACTGCAGGGACCGGCCGTCGGGCAGCGGATCGGTGTACTTCGAGGTCTCGTCCTTGGTGTGCGTCGGGCCGTCGGTCGCCTTGATGCGCCGCAGCCACTTCACGTTCATGTTGCCTTCCCAGCCCGGAAGCAGCAGCCGCACCGGGTAGCCCTGCTCGGGGCGCAGCCGCTCGCCGTTCTGGTAGAGCGCGACGAGCGCGTCGTCGAACGCCTTCTCGATCGGGATGCTGCGGCTCATGTGCGCCGAGTCGGCGCCTTCGGCGAGCAGCCATTTCGCCGACGCGTCGAGGCCCGCCTCCTCGAGCAGCACGCGCAGCGGAATGCCGGTCCATTCGGTGCACGACATGTTGCCGTGGATCGCACCCACGGGAACCTGCGCCGGCTGCGGCGTGAGCGCCCGGCTGCTGTTACCCGAGCATTCGACGAAGTGCGTACGCGTGGTCATCGGGTATTGCAATAGCGCTTCGACCGTGAACATGAGCGGCCGAGCCACCATCCCGTGGATGAGCAGGCGGTGCAGCTTCGGATCGATGTCCGGCGTGCCGCTGTGGCTGCGGATGTTATGGAGCGCGCTCGGCGTGATGATGCCTTCGAGCACTTCAAGCGGCGCGAACGCCGCGCCCGAGCCGGGGGCGAGGTCGCCGTAAGGCTGCACGAGGTGACGCCCGACGGGCGCTTCGTATTTGGACGGTTGACCGTAGCGGGTGAATCCCGCGCCGTAGACGCGCTCCCAGGGCTGGCCGGCGATTTCCTGCCCCGCGCCAGGCGGTGAGACCGCCGCGGAAGCGGCGCCTCCTACGAGTGCAGCGCTTTGCGCGAGAAAACGCCGACGGCCTTCCTTCGTTTCATCCATGGGTGCTCCTCCCTTTGGGACGGTAGTCTACTTCGCGGGGGGAGGGCCAGTGTACCGCTAGGCGCTTCCGGCGGTGTCGAGGACCGCTTCCAGCATGACGCTGCAGCCCGCCGCGAGGTCCTCGGGGCGCGCGTTCTCGATCTCGTTGTGGCTGATGCCGCCCTCGCAGGGGACGAACACCATCGCGGTCGGCGCAACGCGCGCGAGGTAGACCGCGTCGTGCGCCGCGCCGCTCACGATGTCGCGGTGGCTGAAGCCGAGGCGCTTCGCCGCGGCGCGCACGCGCTCGACCAATTCGGGCGCGAACTCGCTCGGCGGGAAGTAGACGACCTCCTTCACTTCGATGCTGACGCGCCGCTCTTGCGCAATGGCTCTGGCTTGCGTTTCGAGCTCTGTTCGCATGGAAGAAAGCGTGGCATCGCGCGCGTTGCGCAGGTCCACCGTCATGCGCACCTCGCCCGGGACGACGTTGCGGGAATTGGGTTTGACCTGCATGTGCCCCACCGTGCCGCGCGCGGAGTCGGGGAAGCGCGTCGCGATGCGGTTCACCTCGAGCGTGAGCTGGGCCGCGGCGAGCATGGCGTCCTTGCGCAGGTGCATCGGCGTCGGGCCGGCGTGCGCGTCCTGGCCGGCGATGAGGACGTCGAACCAGCGCTGGCCGAGGGCGCCCTGCACCACGCCGATAGTAGTGCGCGTGTCCTCGAGCACGGGGCCCTGCTCGATGTGCGCCTCGAAGTAGGCGCCGACGCGGTGCGGCTTGGCCTCGCCGCGATATCCGATCGTTTCGAGCGCCTCGCGCACGCTGACGCCGTCGGTGTCCTTGTTCCCGAGGACCTCTTGCAGAGGGTAGACCCCGGTGAAGACCCCCGAGCCCATCATGGTCGGGACGAAGCGCGAGCCCTCCTCGTTGGTCCAGCACGCCACTTCGAGAGGCGCGCGCGTCGTGATTCCCGCATCGTTCAGCGCCCGCACCACCTCGAGGCCGGCCATGACGCCGTAGGCGCCGTCGAACCGGCCGCCGTTCGGCTGCGTGTCGAGATGGCTGCCCATGACCACCGGCGCGGCGCCGGCCTCCTTCCCGGCGCGGAGCGCGAACATGTTGCCGATGGCGTCGACGCGCAGCTCCAGGCCGGCTTCGCGGCACCAGAGCGCGAAGCGCTCGCGGCCCTCGCGGTCTGCGGAAGTGAGCGTGACGCGGCGCACGCCACCCTTCGGCGTGGCGCCGATTTTCGCCAGCGCCATGAGCGAGGACCAGAGGCGCTCGGCGTCGATCCCCGGCCTGGACATCCTTCTATTCTAGAACCGCCGCTCGAGCAGCGCGCCGATGCCCGCGTCGGGGCTCGCGTCGGAGAAGCCGAACACGCCGTAGACCTGCAGCTTCCATTCGGGTGACATGCGCTGCGACCAGAACAGGGTGACCTCGCTCACTTCCGCTCCGCCCTCCACGATGTGCGGCCGGAAGTCGTAGGCCACGCCTACGCTCTGCTGCTGCGACATGCGGTATGAGGCGCCGATGGAGGCATAGGGCACGTCGCGCAGCGTGACGCCGGGAGGGTTGCCGTAGACGCGGTAGCCGATCGAGCCGAACAGCGTCGTCGCGTCGATCGGCTTGAAGAAGTCGAGCTGCAATGCGTAGTCGAGCTCGCCGGTGCCCAGCCCCTTCTGCTCGTCCGCCGTCGGTAGCTTGATCTTGGCTCCGAGGTCGAGGCCGAGGCCGCCCTTGCGCTCGTCGAGGACGTTGTAGAAGCCGCTCAGCACGATGTCGCCGAGGCCCGATTCGGTGCGGCGCGCGTTGTCCACGCCGGGAACGACCACCCGATCGGCGCCCGCGCCGATGACGTTGCCCGGCCCGGTGATGCGCAGCCACGGTATGGTCGCCTTGAGTACCCAGGGGCCGGTCTCGTGGCGCACGATGAAGGGAATGTAGAGCGTGTCGGTGGTTTCGGTTCCGCCGAACTTGCCGGAGCTGTATTCCGCGCCTACCGCCACGCTGGTCCGCGCCGCCTCGCCCTGCTGCGTCGCGACCGCCTGCCCGGCCGTCTGCGCGCCCGTCTGCGCCGCGGCGTTGCCTGCCAGCAAAAGCGTCCCTGCCGCGACCGCAAGGCCGCGTCGAATCGAGTGCATGAGCACAATCTCCATGGTGTGGTTGAACTTCGTGTTCATCTTCTTCCGCTGCGGTCGAGGCGCTCGGGCCGATCGCCGCCGCCACTGCCGGAGCGGTCCACCCGCTCGGGCCGATCGCCGCCGCCGCGGCCGCTGCGATCCACGCGGTCGCCGCCATCCCTGCCGCTGCGATCCGTCCCGTCACCGCTGCCCGAATCCCTGCCGCTGCGATCGCCCTCGCCGCCGCCGCGCCGGTCGTCGCCGGAGCGCGGCGCGAGCTCCGGGCGCAGCGTGCGCTGCGGCCGCACGTCGAAGGGTCCGCTCAAGAAGTCTGCCCGCTCGACGATGCGATTGCCACCTTCCCTGCGGCCCTCGAGTCGAACCAGTTGCCCGCGAGCAAGCTGCGACCCGAGGTCGGGCGCGACGCTGAAGCGGGTCGGCCCCACGCGCACCGCTTGAGATCCAATGTCGGTAACGTACCCTTCGACGAGGAATCGGCCGAGGCTCGCGTCGACCGCCTCGGCGGCGAGCGCTCTCGTCCCCGGGGGCGCAGTTTCGACGCGCGTGGCGACGATAATGCCCTCGGCGTTGCGCAGCCCGCTTACGCGAAGGAGGTCGCCCACTTGCGCGGACGCGAGTCGAGCGCGGTCGAGTCCCGGCCCGAGCACCGTGGAGGGTTCAATCCGCACGCGCTCCTTGTTGACCTGGAGCGCGCCGGCGTTCTCCACCGCGGTAACCGGCCCGACCGCGGCGTCGACGATGTCGATCCAGTGCGCGCGGGCCTGCGTGCCGGCGCCGACCGCGAGCACCGAGACCACCTGGCCGATGCCGAGCACCTTGGCCGAAGAGAGATCGCCGTTGAATGCCACCGGCGTGCCTGAGTCGTAGTGCACCTCGATGCCGTTCACGCAGATGCTGCCGAAACCAGTGATGACCCCGAGCACGCCAATCTCCGCCTCGGCGCGCTGCCCGGTGCCGCCGATGCCCCCCGGATCGACTCCGGTGCCGCCGATGCCGCCGGGATCGCTGCAAGCCCCGGCGCTCGTGCCGGCGAAGGCGACGCAGACCGCCGAAACCAATGCGCCGAGCAGGATCTTCATTCGTCCTTCTTCGGTGGCTTGGGCGGAACGGGCTCGCTGTAGAAGTAGATGCCGAAGGTGAGGCGCTGCTTCGGACCTTCGGCCTTGCGGTCGCGCGAGTCGCACTCCTTGGCTTCGGCGTACACCGATTGCACCGCCTGCATTCCATCCTTCTCGGCGAGCGCGGCGAGCTTCTCGACCGAAGCGCTCTGCAGGCCCTCGTAGTGCACGCTGCGCTCGAGGAACGGCGGGCCCTTCGCCGCCATGTTGTGGGCCGCGGCGGCGACGTGGTCGTGCAGGTTGTGGCCGAAATAGAACGCCTTCTCGTCGAAGCCGCGGCTCGGCACGAAGGCCGAGCTTTTCAGCACCACGCGGTCCTGCTCGTCGATCCTCACCACGCCCAGGCGCAGCCATTCGTCGAGCAGCGGCCGCGCGCGGATGTCCTTGCTGATGCTCCCCACCAGGCCTTCGAAGGAGCGCGCGCCGCCCTGGCTCGCGAGCCGCGGCAGCGGGCGCGGGCGGCCGCGCGCATCGCGCAGGTCCTTGCGCGTGGTCCATGCGGCGGCGAGCTGCGCGCCGAGCGCCACCATTTCCGGCATCGCTTCGCCCGAGTCCGCCGCCGATTGACGCAGGCGCTTCACGTCCTTGCGGTGCACGCCGGTGAGCAGGCTCACCCGGCTGTCGCTCGGCGGCTCGCCATCGAGCCCAAAGTGGCGCACCGCCTCGTCGACGTAGATCTGCTTCAGCAGCTCGGCGAGCATCGGAAAGGTGATCCCCTGGGTAGTGAGGAATCGCGCCAGCGGCCGCAGGAGGCGTCGCAGGGCGGCGACAAGGGCGCTCGGCGGAGTCATCTCAGCCTGACAGTATAGCCCGTGGGAAGATTTCACACATGGGCTTGACGTGGGAAAAAATCCCACGTAGCCTGCGCCCTGTACTTCAAGCAAGGAGCCCCCAATGCGCAAGACCCTCGCCCCCATCGCGCTCGCGTTGCTCGCCACCGCCGCCGCGGCGCAGGACGTGCGCCAGGAAGACCGGCGCGAAGACCGCCAGGCCGAGCGCCGCGTCGAAGCGAACGAAGTCGAAGTCAAGCTCGCGATCCCGCGCAACGCCGACGGCACCATCAACCAGACTGCGCTCGCCAACGACATCAAGGCTCAAGTCGCCGCGGGCGCAACCGAGATCCAGTTCCGCGGGCTGACCGCCCAGGATGCGCAGGCGCTGATCGACCGCAGCAAGAACGTGCTGGGCGATCTGTCGAAGCTCCTGCCGAACGACGGCGTCGAGCGCCAGCTGCGGTTCCGCGGCGCGGTCGACGCCCGTATCCAGCGGAACGACGAAGGTGAGCTGCGCGCCAGAATCGAAGGTATCGATCTCGGCTCGCTAACCCCCGCCCAGCGGGCCGATCTGGCGCGTCAGCTCGCCACCCAGGCAGGACTCGACCGGCTGCGCATCCGCGGCACCGACGCGACCGGTGCGCGCGTGCGCGTCGAGTTCCGCGACGGCCGCGGCATCGTGAAGAACGAAGGCCGCGGGCAGAACGACCGCCACGCGCAACGCGCCCAGCCCGCCGAGCGGATGGCGCGGCTCGACGCCCACGACCAGCGAGGGCGCCGCGGCGTCGACCGGCCCGAGCGTGCGGAGCGGGCCGAGCGTCCGGAGCGCATGGAGCGGGCTGAGCGTCCGGAGCGCGTGGAGCGTGTCGAGCGGCCGGATCGATCGGGCCGCCACTGAAGGG
>JBJMWH010000437.1:0-6356 GCA_045810245.1 Burkholderiales bacterium
TATGAACGCCCCCTTGACTCCAGTCAGGTTCGCGGCCGCGGACCGCAGCGCGCTCGCCGCGCGGCTGCGCAGGGAGCTCGACGCCGAGATCATGTTCGACGCGGCGAGCCGCGGCCGCTACTCCACCGACGCTTCGATCTACCAGGTGCAGCCGATCGGCATCGTGGTGCCGCGAAGCGAGGAGGCGGCACGCGGGGCGATCGCCATCGCCGCAGCCGAGGGCATCCCCATCCTGCCGCGGGGAGCCGGGAGCTCGCAGTGCGGCCAGGCCGTCGGCGAGGCCCTCGTGATCGATCACACCAAGTACCTGAACCGGGTGCTTTCCATCGACGCGCAGGCCGCGGCCGCGGTAGTGCAGCCCGGCATCGTGCTCGACGCGCTCAACGCGCAACTGCGTCCCCATGGCCTGTGGTTCCCGGTGGACGTGTCGACGAGCGCGCAAGCCACGCTCGGCGGCATGGCCGGAAACAACTCCTGCGGCTCGCGCTCGATCGCGTACGGCAACATGGTGCACAACGTCGACGCGATCGAAGCCGTGACGGTCGAGGGCGAGCGCTGGAAATTCGGCCGCATGGACGAAGCGTCCGGTCCCGAGGGTTACCGCAACTTCGTGAACCGCCTGAAGCGACTCTATGAACGGGAAAAAGCGGAGATCGAAGAGCGCTTTCCCAAAGTCCTGCGCAAGGTCGCCGGCTACAACCTCGACCACCTCGGGCCCCCCCACGCCAACGCTGCGCACCTGCTCGTCGGCTCGGAAGGCACCCTCGCCTATTCCGAGCGCCTGCACCTGAAGCTTGCGCGCATTCCCCAGGCGCGAACGCTCGGCGTGTGCCACTTCGCGCGCTTCTATACCGCCATGGATTGCACCCAGCACATCGTGAAGCTGGGACCCTCCGCGGTCGAGCTCGTCGACCAGACGATGATCGGGCTCGCGCGCGGCATCGCGGCTTTTCGCGGCACCGTCGACGCGGTGATCCAGGGCGATCCGGAAGCGATCCTCCTGGTCGAATTCTCCGGAGACGACGCTTCCCTGCAGCAAAAAAAGTTGAAGGACCTGGGGCAGCTCATGGCCGATCTCGGGCAGCCGCCGGGCAGTGTGGTCGAGCTTACCGCTGCCAAGGCGCAGCGCGAGCTTTGGGAGGTGCGCAAGGCCGGTCTCAACATCATGATGTCGATGAAGGGCGACGGGAAGCCGGTGTCGTTCATCGAGGACTGCGCCGTGCCGCTCGAGCACCTCGCCGAGTACACCGAGCGCCTCACGCGCGTCTTCGCCAAGCACGGCACGCGCGGCACCTGGTACGCGCACGCCTCGGTCGGCACCCTGCACGTCCGACCCATCCTCGACATGCGGCGCGACGGCGCGGAGAAGATGCGCGCCATCGCCGAGGAGGCCTGCGCGATGGTGAAGCAATACAAGGGCGCCTATTCCGGCGAGCACGGCGACGGCCTGGTGCGCTCGGAGTGGATCGCGCCCTTCTTCGGGCCGCGGCTCACCGGCTGCCTCGCCGAGATCAAGGCGTGGCTCGACCCGCGCGGCCTGATGAACCCGGGAAAGATCGTCGATCCGCCGAGGATGGACGACCGGAGCCTCTTCCGCTTCAAGCCCGGCTACGCCACGTCGCTGCCGCCCGGGGCACTCGACTGGAGCGAATGGGGCGGCTTCGACAAGGCCGTGGAAATGTGCAACAACAACGGCCACTGCCGCAAGTTCGATGCCGGGACGATGTGCCCCTCCTACCGCGTCACGCTGGATGAGGCGCACCTCACTCGCGGCCGCGCCAACACGCTTCGCCTGGCGCTCTCGAATCAGCTCGGAACCGAGGCGGACGAAGCCGTCAAAGCGGCGCTCGATCTGTGCGTGTCGTGCAAGGGCTGCAAGCGCGAGTGCCCGACGGGCGTCGACATGGCGCGCATGAAGATCGAGTACCTGGCGCACTTCAAGGCGAAGCACGGTCACTCGTTGCGCGACCGCGCCATCGCCTACCTGCCGCGCTACGCGCCTTGGGCAGGCCGGTTTGCCTCGTTGGCCAACGCGCTTGGATCCCTGGGCAAATCATTTCTCGGCTTCAGTCGCAGCCGCGACCTGCCGGCGTGGCGCGGCGACTACTTCGAGGACCGCGCGCGCGAGGCGCACGGCAACGGACGCGAAGTCGTGCTGTTCGTCGACACCTTCAACCGCTGGTTCGAGCCCGAGAACGTGCGCGCCGCGGTCCGGGTGCTCGAGGCGGCGGGCTGCTCGGTGCAAACGGCGCGGCCGCTCGCTGCGGGACGGCCGCTCTGCTGCGGCCGGACCTTCCTCACCGCAGGCATGGTCGACGAGGCGCGCACCGAGGCGCGCCGCACGCTCGATGCCCTGCGCCCGTATCTCGACCGCGGCACGCCGGTGATCGGCCTCGAACCATCGTGCCTGTTTTCGTTCCGCGACGAGTACGCCGTGCTCTTCAAGGATGAGCCGACCGAGGCGCTATCGGCGAATACCTTCCTGCTCGAGGAGTACCTCGCCCGCGAGCCTGGCAAGCTGCGGTTGAAGGAGATGAAGCAGGAAGTCCTGCTGCACGGCCACTGCCACCAGAAGGCGTTCGACGCGATGCCGGCAGTGGAAAAGGTGCTCAGGATGGTGCCCGGGCTCACGGTATCGACCGTGCAGACGAGCTGCTGCGGCATGGCGGGAAGCTTCGGCTACGAAGCCGAGCATCACGGCATCTCGATGAAGATGGCGGAAATGGCGTTGCTGCCGCGGATCCGGGAAGCACCCGGGGCGCTGCTCGTCGCCGATGGGACGAGCTGCCGCCACCAGATCGCCGACGGCAGCGGCCGCGAAGCCCTGCACGTCGCGCGGGTGCTCGACGCGGCGCTCAGTGCGCCGCCGCCAGCAGCGCCATGACCAGCGACACCGTGAGCACGGATGCGGCGGTGGATATCACCGCGCCGGTGGAGGTTTCGGCCTCCAGGAGCTTGTAGCGCTGCGCCAGGACGAAGGCGGTCGCGCCGAGCGGCAGACTCGCGCACACCACCGCGATCTTGGCCCAGAACGGGTCGACGGAAAGCACGTAGTACGCGAGCGCGGCCATAAGCAGCGGATGCAGTACCAGCTTCAGGACGCTCGTCTGCCAGCTCGCGGCGGCGCCGGCGCGGATCGAGAGCTGGGACACGAACAGCCCGATGGCGAAAAGCGCACACGGACCGGCGGCCGCTGCGAGCAAGGTGGCAAAGCGCTCCACTGGCAAAGGCACCTTCACTTGCAGTGCTACGAGGAGAATCGCAAGGGCGATGGGCCATATCAAGGGGCTGCGCGCCACGCCGCTGAGGGCGCGCCGCACCCCGCCCCGTCTGGGATCGACGAACAGCTCGAGGCACACGATGGCTAGGGCGAACGAGACGATGTTGGTAGCCACCGTGGCGAGGGCTGCCGGCAGCGCAGCGCGCTCGCCATAGGCTACGGTCACCAGTGGAATGCCGAGGTACCCGGTGTTGGCGAACGAGGCATTCAGCCCCCGCAATGTGCTTTCGGCAGGCGGCGCACCGGACACGAAGTGAGAGAGAGCAAAACCGGCGAAGGCGGTTGCCAGCGTGGCGAGAATGACCACGGCGAGGAAGCTGCCGCTCAGGATCTCGTCGAGCGATCCTCGGTACACCGCGACGAAAAGCATCGCCGGAAGCGCAAACGCGTAGACGAACTGGTTCAGGGCAACGCTCGAAGCCTGGGTTACCAGGCCCAGGCGCCCGGCCAGATAACCGCAGCCCACCAGCCCGAAGACCGGAAGCACCGCTCCGACGATGGGCTCTAGCGTCGACTCCAAGCGAAGAGCGCGAGACCGGCGGCGATCATCGGAAGGCACAGCCACTGCCCCATGGAAAGGCCGAGCGCGAGCAGGCCGAGGAAGGCGTCAGGCTCGCGGCCGAACTCGGCAATGAAGCGCAGCACACCGTAGCCGATCAGGAAGAGCGCCGAGACCTGGCCCCTCGGGCGCGGCTTCGACGAGAACCACCACAGGAGTACGAAGAGCGCGAGCCCTTCGAGCGCGAACTGGTAGAGCTGCGAAGGATGCCGCGGCGCGGCTCCGCCTTGGCGGAACACCATGCCCCAGGGCAGGTCGGTCACGCGGCCATAGAGCTCGCCGTTGATGAAATTCCCCATGCGCCCGGCGGCGAGGCCGAGCGGGCACAGCGGCGCCACGAAGTCCATGAGCCCCAGGAAGCCGATTTCCTGCCGGCGCGCGTAGATCCAGGCGGCGAGGATCACGCCGAGCATGCCGCCGTGAAACGACATCCCGCCCTCCCAGATGGCGAAGATCTCGAGTGGATGGGCCGCGTAGTACCCCGGCTTGTAGAAGAGCACGTAGCCAAGCCGTCCACCCAGGATCACGCCGAGGACGGCGAAGAAAATGAGGTCGTCGAACTGCTTGCGCGTGATCGGCGCCCGGGTGTCCCGGATGCGCTTCAGGCCGAGCCACCACGCGGCCGTGAATCCGACGAGGTACATGAGCCCGTACCAGCGCACGGCAAGCGGGCCGATGGAGAATGCGATCGGATTGAAGTCCGGGTGAACGAGCATGATCGCTATGCGCTGCGGCGGGCGTGCGTGACGAAGTCGCGCGCCGCGGCCGAGAGCTCGCCGCGCGGCCATGCGAGCCACAGGTCGAGCCGCGGATGCCGGTCGGCGAGCTCGCGGTACGCCACCCCACGGCGCCCGAGGTTGGAAACCGAGGCCGGGACGATGGCCACGCCCAGCCCGCTCGACACCAGGCTCACTACGGTCTGCATCTGGATGGCCTCCTGCGCCACGTTGAGCGGGATACCGGCCCGCGCGGCCAGCCCACGCACGATATCGTACAGGCCCGGAGCGATCTCGCGCGGCACCATGACGAAAGGCTCGCCGGCGAGCTCGCTCACCGCGAGCCGGCCAGCCTCCCGCGCGAGGCGGTGCCTGGAAGGAAGCGCGGCCACGAAGCGCTCGCGCTGCACGACCAGGTGATCGAGGTCGGCCTGGCCGTCGACCGGCGGCAAGAGCAGCCCGAAGTCGAGCTCGCCCGCGCCGAGCGCTGCCGCCTGCTCGGGCGAAAGCATCTCGCGTAGCGCCAGCGTCACTCTGGGCCGGGCCGCCTTGAACCCCTTGAGCAGCCCGGGAAGCACACCGTAGTCGGCGAGCGAGACGAAGCCGATGCGCAGCCGGCCCTGCTCACCCGAGGCGAAGCTGCGCAGCTCGAGCACCGCGCGCTCGAGCTGCGCGATGATGCGGCGCGCCTCCTCGAGGAAGCGGGTACCTTCGGCGGTGAGCGCGACCCGCCTGCGGCTGCGCGCGAAGAGCGGCACGCCGAGCCGCTGTTCCAGCGCGCGGATGGCGCGCGACAGCGGCGGCTGCGAAATGTGCAGCGACTCCGCGGCGCGGCCGAAATGCAGGCGCTCGGCCAGCGCCATGAAATACCGCATTTCGCGTATTTCCGGGAGTTGCATACCTATAGGGTATTACAGCGAAGCGCAAATAGCATTGGCTGGCGCTCATGCGCCGGCGCACAATCGCGCCCGCATCGTGGAAACCTACACTCCCGGCCATTCCGAGAATGTCTCGCACTTCATGGCAAGGCGGACGCTTGCAACTCACGGGGCGTTCTTCGTGCCGCACTTGCGGCCGGGCCTGTCGCTGCTCGATTGCGGATGCGGCCCCGCCTCGATCACCTTGGGGATCGCCGCGCGCCTCGACCCGGGCGAAGTCGTCGGGATCGATTTCGCGCCTGACCAGATCGCACATGCGAGACAGGCGGCGGCGCGCGAAGGACGCCGCAACATCGAGTTTGAAACTGCCAACGTGTATTCGCTGCCCTTCGAGAGCGGCCGGTTCGAGCGCGTATTCAGCCACGCGCTCCTCGAGCATCTTGCCGATCCGCAGAGGGCGCTGCGCGAGTTTTATCGCGTGCTGGCTCCGGGGGGCGTCATCGGGGTGTGCAGCCCGGATTGGGGCGGCTTCCTGCTCTCCCCGCCCTCGCCGCCTCTAACCCGCGCGCTCGATGCATACATGGCTTTGCAATCCGGCAATGGCGGGGATGTGCGGGCGGGACGAAATCAGGGGCTGCATCTGGCCGCGGCCGGCTTCGAGGCCATCGAACTTTCGGCCCGCTACGAATGCTACGACTCGCGCCAACTCATAGCGGAGTACCTGGCAAGGCGGCTCGACGAAGCGGGTGACGGGGCGTCGGCGTCGGCTTTGCGCGATTGGAGCGCAAACGAACCGGGGATGTTCGCGCAGGCGTGGGTGTCCGCGGTCGCTCGAAGGCCACGTGTGTGAAGCTATGATTGTGCTACATCGAGAGGAGGAGACGATGGCAACTCGTGATTCGGCGTCGAACCGGCGTTCGAAG
>JBJMWH010000438.1:0-5471 GCA_045810245.1 Burkholderiales bacterium
CCGAACGAGCTGACGTCGCCGCCCGAGAAGAATGTGCCGATGATATTTCCGCGCGTCACCGGCAGGTCGAGGCGCGAAGGGCGCGTTTCGTCGCTGTAGAGCGTAATCCGCGCCGGGCGCGGCCGGCGCAGGTGGTTGCGCGCGATCGCCTCGAGGGAGGTCTGCGCCGGCTCGTCGTCGGCGCCCTTGATGCGCAGCGCGATGCGCTCGCCGCCGCGGAAAAGCCGTGCGGTGGCCACAATCGGAATCGACACTTCGTACATCTTGCCCGGTTCGAGCGGCTCGCGCGCTTCGTGCGCGAGCACCGGCTCCCAGGCGCTCGATCCCTCGCGCAGGCGCCGTTGCGAAGCGCGCAGCCAGCCGCGCGTCAACTCGCGCTCCTTGCCGTCGGCGTCGACCGCGAGCACCGTGGCGAAGAGGAGCGCTTCGGTGTCGGTGGTGGAGAAATGCAGGGTCAGGACCGCCGGGCCGAGGATCTCGGTGTTCTCGACGAGCGGCGGCGTCCGGAAGCGCGCTTCGCCGTGCTCGAAAGGCGACTCGTTGAACGAGACCGAGCCGGGCCCGGGCCAGGGCTCGTGCTCGGAGAGCGTGCCGTCGGCGTGCAGGTAGAAGCTCATCCAGCGCGCCTGCGGCGGCGGCCAGTCCTCGAGCGCCTTCCACTCGCCGGTGGACGGGATGAAGCAGCGCACCGGCGGCTCGTCCATGACGCCGGTGTCGTTGTCCTTGAGCCAGTGGTCGAACCAGCGCAGCGCCTCCTCGTGGTACTGGTATACCGGACGGTCGAGGTAGACCGGGGGGCCGATCACCATCTTCTTCGGGCCCTTCCATTGCTCCCAGGCGGTGAACGCGCCGGGCAGATGAAGGCCGTAGATTCCCCAGCAGCCGCCGAGGTACGCCGGGATGGTGGCGCGATCGTCCCGCGCACTGCGGCTGCGCCAGAACGGGCCGTCGAACGGATGCAGGAGCACGTCGACGATCACGGCGTTGGTCCCGGCCTCCGGATTCTGCAGCGCTTCGCGCAGCGGCGGCTGTGCCATGATCTCCTCGTCGCGCATCGCCGCCACGATCGCCTGGCGGTATTTCTCCTCGCCGTGCGCCTCCTTGTAGAAGCTGCGGTACCTCGGGTTATGCGCGCTGTTCCGCCAATGCGCGAGGAACCCGGCCGCGAGGATGCCGCCGTGATACCAGCGGTGGCGGTAATCGTCGCTGCCCGAGAATGGCGCGAACACTGCCTTCAGCGCCGGGGGCGCCGAAGCCGCCGCCAACTTCGCGATGCGCGCAAAGTACGAAACGCCGAACATGCCGACGCGCCCGCTCGACCAGCTCTGCTCCGCAAGCCAGCCCACCAGGCGGCAGACGTCGTCGACCTCGAGCGGTCCGCCGAGCTGGTAGAGGCCTTCCGATTTCCCCGAACCACGCACATTGAACACCGCGTGCACATAGCCGCGGCGGGCGAAGAAGGCTGAATCGCCGCTTTCCATGAAGCCGCGCATCGGCGTGAACCCGATCGGGCGCAGCGGCGGCGACTGCAGATCCTTGTTGTAGGGATGCGCGCCGAGCAGGACCGGATAGCGGCCCGGCGTCGCCGGCCGATAGACGTTGCCGTCGAGGTGCGTCCCGTCCGGCATGCGGACCTTGACGTCGCGCTCGACGAGCACTTCATGGACGCGCGGCGAGGTCGCCCAGCGGCGGCTGAACATGCGAATCCCTGTCTCGAAAAACTGCGCGGTATGTTAATGCGGATATTGGATTTATGATTAGGACAATGCGCGACTACTGGCTATGCAAGCTTTTCTACGACCTGCAATCTCCGTCCGCGGCGGCGGAATACCGGACCGAGCGCGACAAGGTCCTGGATCGCTACCGCATCGAGGCGCCAGTGCGCAAGGCACTCGCCGAGAATGACGTGCCGTACCTCGCGCAGCGCACGAACGCCTACCTGCTGCGCTATTATTTCTTCGCCACCGGCATGAAGGACGAGGAATTCATGCGGCGCCTGCGCCATGGCTAGCTTTGCCGGCGCCTTTGCCGCGAGCCACGGCCCGCTCCTGATCCGCGAGTGGGAAGCGGTGCCGCCCGCTGAAAAATCGCGTCTGAAGAGCGCCTTCGAAGAGCTCGGGCGGCGGCTCAAGTCGGCGAAACCCGACGTGCTCATCGTGGTCTCGCCCGACCACTGGTCGAATTTCTTCCTCGACAACTACCCCGCCGTCTGCCTCGGGGTTGGGGCGGCGAACGAAGGACCGCCGGAGCCGTGGATGAAGGGCTTCGCCCACCGCGAGATCGCCGGCCATCCGGGGCTCGCGCTGCACGTCGCCGAGCAGGCGATGCGCGCCGGCTTCGAACCCTCGGTGTCGCACCGGCTGAAGCTAGACCATGGCGCCTGCATCCCCTTGTGGCGCATGGGGCTCGAGACGCTGCCGAAGATCGTGCCGATGCTCCTCAACAGCATCGAGCCGCCGATGCCGACGCTCCGGCGCTGCTTCGACTGGGGCCGCCTGCTTCGTAAATCAATAGAGAGCTACCCTGAGCCGATTCGTGTGGCGATTCTCGGCACCGGGGGCCTGTCGCACTCGATCGGCGAGCCGACGATGGGCGCCATCTACGAAGACTTCGATCACGAAACGATCCGCCTGTTCTCGTCCTCGGAGGACTCTTTGATTTAATACGGGGCGGACGTGCTGCCGCGCCGCGGCAACGGCTCAGAGGAGGTGCGCAACTGGCTCGTTGCGCACGGCGCCGCGGGTGGGCGCAGCTTCGAGCTCGTCGATTACCTTCCCGTGCCGACGGTCATCGTCGGCTGCGGGTTCGCTTCCTGGAGGCCGAACTAAGGATGAGATTACGTGCCGTCGAGCTCCTGGTCACGGACGTTTCCAAGGCAGCGGAATTTCTCGAGCGGGTGTGGGGCCTCTTCGACGCGGGCAGCCGCGGCAGGACGCGCTATTTCCGCGCCAGCGCCGGCCATCCATACGTGCTCTCCCTGACCGAGGCTCAAACGCCCGCGGTCGAAGCGATCACCTTCGCAGGCAGGGCTTCCGAGATTTCCAAAATTTCCGGACAAAGGATCGAACAATTCGAATCCCCCGGCGCAGGATCGGGCACGATCGTCGAAGGACCGGAAGGCCAGCGCTACCGCTTCGTCACCGATTCCGAAGTGCCAGAAAAGCCCGTGGATGGCACCCGGCCGATCCAGCTTTCGCACGTGGTGCTGAACACGAGGGATTGGGACGCCTGCGAGCGCTTCGCAGTCGAGAAGCTCGGCTTCCGCGTCTCCGACCGCACGCGCATGATGCGGTTCCTGCGCTGCAACCGCACGCACCACGCCGTCGCGTACGTGAATTCGGACATCTCGTCGCTCAATCACATCGCCTTCGAGATGCGCGACCTCGACGCGGTCATGAACGGCATCGGGCGCCTGCGCGAGGCGGGCTACGCGTGCACCTGGGGCCCCGGGCGGCACGGGCCAGGGAACAACGTGTTCGGCTATTTCGTCGCGCCGTTCGGTCCGGTGGTCGAGTACACCGCGGAGGTCGGCGAAGTCGGCGACGACTATCGCGTCGGCGGGCCCGAGGACTGGAAATGGCCGCCGGGACGCACCGACCATTGGGGCATCTCCACGCGCGACAACGCGCGCATGCATGCCGCCGAGCGCTCTGTCCCCTGGTCCTAGAAATTGAATTCATGCTGGACCTCTTCGAGGTGCCCGAGCGCCTCGTCGAGGTCCCTGAAAAGCGGCTGCAAAACTTCCGGCCCGTCCGGCTGCGAGCGCGCAATACAATCCCTGAGGAGGCCCGTCACGCTCGCGCGGGTCTCGAAGAGCGGGTGCTTCTGCCGCAGCCAGGCGACGACCTTGGCTTCGACCTCCTGCATGGTGACGTCGCCGAGGCCCGGACAGCAGGAGCAGCCGGTGGCGTGCCGCTCGGCGATGAGCGTCCACCGGCCGAGGAGCTTTGCCGCCTCGATTGCGAGATGAAGAGAGTCTGAGGACGCCATGAAGATCGACATTTTCAACCATGTGATGCCGCAGGCCTATCTCGAGCTGGTGAAGCAGCACTCGAAGGAGCCCGGCATGGTGAAGCGCATGTCGAGCCTGCGCATGCTCTGGGACATCGAGCACCGGGTGGAGATGCTGCGCACCAAGTTTCCCGACGTGCGCCAGGTGCTGACCCTCGGGCTGCCCTCGCCCGAGCTCCTGGGCGGCCCGGACAAGTCTCCGGAGTTCGCGCGCGTCGCGAACGACGGCATGGCGCAGATGTGCCTGAAGTGGCCGCGCCAATTTCCCGCCTTCGTCGCCTCGCTGCCGATGAACAACATCCCCGAAGCGCTGAAGGAGATGGACCGCGCCATCGACCAGCTCGGCGCGAAGGGCGTGCAGACCGTCACCAGCGTCGCCGGCCGGCCGCTCGACGACCCGGAGTTCCTGCCGGTATTCGAGCGGATGGCGAATCACCACGACCGGCCGATCTGGATGCACCCAGCCCGGCCCGCGAACCGCCCGGACTATCCCGGCGAGCCGAAGTCCAAGTACGAGATCTGGCAGGTGCTCGGCTGGCCGTTCGAGACCAGCGTCGCCATGGCGCGCATGGTGTTCTCGGGGCTGCTGCAGCGCCTGCCGAAGCTGCGCATCATCACGCATCACTGCGGCGGCATGATTCCCTACTTCGCCGGCCGCGCCGAGACGCTTTGGGCGCAGCTGGGCTCTCGTTCTTCGGATAATGAGGAATCTGAAGTATTGAAGCAGCTGGGCAAGCCGCCGATCGAGTACTTCAAGATGTTCTACGGCGACACCGTGCTCGGCGGCGCCGCCGCGCCGCTCGCTTGCGGCATCGCGTTCTTCGGCGCGGACCATGTCGTGTTCGCAAGCGACTGTCCGTTCGATCCCGAAGGCGGGCCGATGTTCATCCGCGAAGGCATCCGCTCGGTCGAAGACCTGAACCTGCCCGAAGGGGACAAGCGCAAGATCTACTTCGGCAACGCAATGAAGCTTCTGCGCATGGAATGACGGGTCGGCTCTCCACCGCGACAGGGCTTAAATCAATGGCCATCAATCCATTTTCGAGCGCCACCGAAATCGCCGCGGCGATCCGCCTGCGGCGCGTGTCTGCGGTCGAGGTTCTGGAAACTTTTTTAAGTCGAATCCAAAAATACAATCCGTCGCTGAACGCCATTTGCACGCTCGACGAGGCCGGCGCGCGAGCCCGCGCGCTTGAAGCCGACGCGGCGCTCGCCCGGGGCGAGGCGTGCGGACCGCTGCACGGCGTGCCGATGACGATCAAGGACGCGCTCGAGACGGCCGGGGTGCGCACCACCGGCGGTTATCCGCCGCTCTCCAGCCACGTGCCGAAGAAGGATGCGACCGCGGTCGCGCGCCTGAAGGCGGCGGGCGCGGTGCTGATCGGGAAAACCAACGTGCCGCCGCTCTCCGCCGACGGACGCGCGGACAACCCGATCTTCGGCCGCACCAACAACCCCTG
>JBJMWH010000439.1:0-9262 GCA_045810245.1 Burkholderiales bacterium
TGGGCGGTATTTATCCTGGTGCAGATCGCGGCGCTCCTGCTCGGAGGGTGGCTCGGCCGCGGCACCGACGGCGCCGCGAAGGCATCGCTCCACACCGCGCGGCTCGGCCTCGTCGGGTCGAGCTCGCTCTTCGTGGTGCTCTCGCTCGTGCTGTGGTCGGTGGTCAGCTACGTCGCCGGCCGCGCGCTGGAGAAGCTACCCTACGAGCCGATCCTGTTGGGCAGCGGCTATCGCTCGGCCGACATCTTCCTCGAGGAGCGCGTGCAGACGCTTGGCGCCTTCTTCACGCCGCTCGTGCTCGCCTTGCTGCTCGCGTTCGCCGCGGCGCTGCTCGTACTCCTACCCTCGCTCGTCGAGGAACTTGCGCCGACTGCGAACCTCGAGCCGGGCGGCGGCGTGAGGAACGGCGCGCCCGAATGGGCGCAGCGACTCGGCAACTGGCTCTCGGCCGGTGTGCGCGGGCTCGGCACCGCGGCGGCGTACCTGGTGCCGGCCGGCGCGATCGCCGGCAGCGTGCTCTACCTCGCATTCGTCCTGCGCACCTTCACGCTCACGCTGGAGGTCGGCGGCGAGCTCACGGTGTGGAGCGTGGAGGTGCTCGAACGCTTCGAGGGCGAGACGCTGGTGGCGGTCGGCAAGTGGCTCGCCGGAGGCGCGCTGACGCTCGCCGCGCTCGGCGCGCGCTTTACCCGGACCTTCGGGCGCCTTCGCGTCGCCATCGACGCGGTGCTCGACATCGACAACTACTTCGCCGATCCGCCGAACCGGCGGCCGCCGCGCGCGCGCATCTTTTCGCGCTATGCGTCGCTTCTCGCTTACCTGCGCCTCGCGGGCTATGCGCGGGTCGTGATCGTCGCGCACAGCCAGGGCACGGTGATCAGCGCGGATCTCCTGCGCCATCTGCATGCGCAAGGCCGCCTGCGCGACCTGGTGGGGGCGATGCGTCTTTCGCTCGTCACCGTCGGCTCGCCGCTGCGCGACCTCTACGCCGAGCGCTTTCCGCTGCTCTACCGCTGGATGGGCGCGCGGCAGTCGGGGTTCGCCGACGCCGGCCCGCCCGCCGCGGCGCTGGGCGCAACCGAATGGGTGAACGCGTGTCGCTCCGGCGACTACGTCGGGCGCTTCATCTGGACGCCGAGCACCGACCGGGCGCTCGCCGGGCCGAAGTTCGGCGTCGCCGCGATCGGCGCCGACGGCCGAGTGCGCGCCGAGCGTGCGGGCGACCGCAGCGAGTTCTGCCTGGGTGCAGGCGCCCACACGCACTACTTCGCGAACGACGCGGCCGCGCTCGCCGTCGAGATCGAGCGGCTGGTGGCCGGCGCGGCCGCGAACTAGAATTCGCCAATCCCCCAAAGACAGGAGCACCGCGATGCTGACGCTTTTCTACGCCCCGAACGCCTGCTCGATGGCCGCCCACATCGTGCTCGAGGAGAGCGGGCAGAAATACGAGGCGAAGAAGATGGACCTCGCGAAAGGCGAGCAGAAAACGCCCGACTACCTGAAGATCCACCCGCTGGGGCGCGTGCCGGCGCTCAGGCTCGACGACGGCACGCCGCTTTCCGAGAACACCGCGATCCTGCCGTTCCTGGGCAAGCGCTTCGGCCTGTGGCCGCTCGACCCGGTGTCGGAGGCTAAAGCACTCTCGACCATCGGGTTCTTCGCCTCGAGCGTGCATCCGGCGCACGCGCACATCGGCCGGCCCGAGCGCTACACCGAGGACAAGTCGGCGTTCCCGGGGCTGCAGGCGATGGGCAGGAAGAGCTTCCACGACTACCTGAAGCAGATCGACGCCATGTACGCTGGGCGCGAGTGGCTTTCCGACGCGTACTCGGTGCTCGACCCGTATGCCTTCGTGTTCTACGCCTGGGGCGTGCGCCGCGAGCTGCCGGTCGCCGAGCTCAGGAACTACAGCGCGCTCAAGGACCGCATGCTCAGGCGCCCGGCGGTGCAGCGCGTGGTCGCGGACGAGGGCGTGAAGGTCGGATGAGCCGCCCCTTCGAGCTCGCGATTCCGGCCGCCGCCGCGGATCACTCGCTTGGCGGCGGGCACGCGCCGGTGACGATCGTCGAGTACGGAGATTTCGAATGCCCCAACTGCCGGCAGGCGGCGCCGGCGGTGAAGCTCATTCTCGAGCACTGGCCCGGGCGGGTGCGCCTCGTCTGGCGCCACTTCCCGCTCGAGGGCGTGCATCCGCACGCGCTCAGCGCCGCGCTCGCCTCCGAGGCCGCCGCGGCGCAGGACAGGTTCTGGCCGATGCACGACCTGCTGCTCGAGAACCAGGCGCATCTCAAGACGAACCACCTGCGCGGCTACGCGCGGCGCCTCGAGCTCGACACGGCGCGCTATGAAGCGGAGATGGAACAGCAGCTTTACCTGCAGCGCGTGCGCGAGCAGATCGACGGCGGCGAGAAGAGCGGCGTGCGCGGCACGCCAACCTTCTTCGTGAACGGCGCGATCCAGGATGTTTCGTTCGGGCTGCAGGCGCTGCGCGATCGCGTGGCGAAGCTCATCGATCGGCCTGCGTAGTCGCCTGATCGAGCTCGAGCTGCGCTCGCATGCGGCCGCGCGCGAGCCCGGCCGGCGTCAACGTCGATGACTGGAACAGAATCCGCGGCGGCTCTCCCCTGCCGGCCGCGATCGACTCTAGCTGCGCGAGCGCCTGGCGCTGGAACTGCGCCGCGGTCCGCTCGGCTTCGAGCCGCGCCGCGCCCTCCGGCACGCTTTGCACCAGCGCTCGCGCGAAGACCGCGAGCGCCGGCAGCGCATACATCCCGGGCTTCAGTTCGTCCGAGTACCACACCTTGAGGAGGAGCTCGTCGGTCGCGGTGAGATCGTCCGAGCCGCGGTAGTACGAGAGGATCGACTTGCCGCGCGGATGCCCGGGCATCCCCAGCGCGTGCATCGCCTCGTGGAGCATGCAGCGCCGCAGAGCGCGCTCCTCGGCCGTGATCTTCACGCGCCGGATTACGCCGACCCCGGGCGTGCGCAAGGTGCGGCAGGCGAAGTAGAACCCGACGCGCGTCAGGTCGTCGGCGACGATCTCGACTTCGAAGTTCGCCGCAGGCCCGTCGGGCCGCGCTTCGGCGAGCTCGATCCCGGCGCTGTGCGCCACGCGACCGAGCTGCGCGAGCACGAAGGCGCGATGGCGCCGAGAGCCCATGCCGGAAACGCTGACCCGGATCGGCTCATGCCACTTCGACACCGGTTGCAGGTAGCCCTGCTGCTGCCAGAACACCTCCCACACCGTGTCCAGCGTTTCGTTGATCTCGCCGGCGCGGGCAGGGGCGAATACGAGCAGCGCAGCGCTCAGGAAAGTACATAGGAAGAGCGCACGGCGCATCGCGGCAGTATAGGCGCCGAGGCGTTACCATGCGGAATGAAAAACTCCGAAGTGCCCATGATGGCGCTGCGGCGCGCGGTGCAGCTCTGTAACGGGCTCGACGCATTGGGCGACGCGCTCAATGTCTCCACCGAAATGCTCGAGCGCATGCTCTCGGGCGAGGACGAGGTGCCGCAGATGGTGTTCCTGCAGGCCGTGGGACTGCTCCTCGAAGCCACCGCCACCCGCGCGCCGCGGCGCTCGACGCCGGACTCGAACGAGGGCGGCCGGAAAGGCCCGCGCCACTAGCGGGCAAAACCGTGTTAGTTTGCGCCCCCAACGTCAAGGAATCGCAGTGTCCAGCAGCCTCCAGCCAAGCCTCCAGCCAGGCGTCTTCATGTCCCCCAAGGAACGCAGCTGCCTCAGCAAGCGCCGTTACTGGTCCCAGGTCGACGCGCTCGTCATGGCGGCGCGCTGCATCGAGCGGCGCAAGCTGCCCGCGCTCGGCGCCTATCGCTGCGGCAACTGCGCCGGCTGGCACCTGACCCGCCAGGTGTAGCGGCCCGGGGCCCGCGCAACGCGCGGATGTGCTACAGTGCGCGCCGCAGGATACTCAAGTAGTGAATTCGGCAGTGCATTCGCAGCCCCTCTCCGCCGCTCCGACGAGCGGTGCCTGGTGGCAGTCCAATTCCTCCCTTGAACGTCTCGCCCGGAAGCGCGTCTCGGATTTGTCCGCGCAATGCAACTCAGGAATGGAATGACCCCTATGTCTACAGGCACCGTGAAGTGGTTCAACGATTCGAAGGGCTTCGGATTCATCACGCCGGACGACGGCGGCAAGGATCTCTTCGCCCACCACAGCAGCATCCAGATGGAAGGCTACAAGTCGCTGAAAGAGGGCCAGAAGGTCTCTTTCGACGTCACCCAGGGGCAGAAGGGCCCGGCGGCCGCGAACATCAAGGCCGTCTAAGGCCGGCGCGGCTCGCACCGCGCGAAGAAGTCGAAGCCCGGGCGACCGGGCTTTTTGTTGGGTGGCTACGAAGCGATGTATGCGCGCAGCGCCTGCGCTTCCTCGGCGGTTTCGGCGAGCTTGATCTTCACCAGGTCGCCGATCGATACCAGCCCGAGGAGCTTCCCATCCTCGACCACCGGGAGATGGCGGAAGCGGCCCTGGGTCATCAGTCCGAGAGCCTCGTCGACCGGCATCGCCAGCCGGCCGAGCATAACGCTGCAGGTCATGCGGGACTCGACCGGCAGAGCGTCGAAATCCCGGTCTCCCTCGGCATACATGCGCAGCACGTCGCGCTCGGTGAAGATGCCGACCTCGCAGGCGCCCGAGTCGGGCACCACGACCGAGCCCACCTGCTCGGCGTGCATGGTGCGGATCGCGTCCGCGACGCTCGATCGGGCGGACACCGTAATTACGCGGCGGCCCTTCGCCGCCAGCACTTCTTTCAGTGTCATAGCGTCTCCTTGCGCGGCTTGCGCCTCCCGATTCTACGGCTGGCGGGCCTCGCCAGGGGGCTCGACCTTGCCGCGCCTTTGCAGCCATCTCATGGCGAGCGAGCACAGGAGCGCCCACGCCGCGCCCACCGCCCACCCGGCCGCGACGTCGGTCGGCCAGTGCACCCCCAGATACACGCGGCTCGCCCCGACGAGCAGCGTGAGCGCGACGGCGACCGACAGGAGATAGATCTTCATGGCGGCACTCGCTTCAACACGCGCGAGCATCGCGCCCAGCGTGAGATAGGTGACGGCCGCCATCATCGAATGTCCGCTCGGGAAGCTGGCGCTGTAGACGAAACTCCCATGCGGCACGAGCTCGGGACGGGGCCGATCGAATCCAAGCTTGAGCAGGCTGCTCAGAATGAGGCCGCCCGCGACGGCGACTAACACGGCCACGGCGGCGTGGCGCTTTCTGGCAAGCAGGAGATAGCCGCTGACCGCGAGGGTCATCAGCGTCAGCACCGCGACTCCGCCGAGCGCCGTGAAGTCGCGAGCCGTTTCCTGCACCCACGCCGGTCCCCACGGCACGGCCGGGTCCGCGGCGCTGCGCAGGGCGAGAAGCACCCTGCGATCCCAGGCGCTCGTCTCGCCTTCCAGGACTTCCCCGGCGATCGAAATGAACAGCCAGAGCGAGGCACCGACCAGGCCGACGCTCGCGAGCGCCGAGGCTTCGATCGCCGGCAGGCGCTCCCGGATCCTGGAATAGAGGTCGATTTTCGTCAGGTCTCGCGCGCCGGCAGCCGCGCGAGGTGGCAGCCGTTGATGCGCCAGTGGCCGTCGGGCTGCTTTGCCTTCGGGTAGATCGCCATCCAGGCGTGGCCGTAGCCGTCGGTCATGCGCACCGGCTGGACCAGGTCCTCGCCCACCATCAGCGGCTCTTCGAAGCTCACGCTGCGAGGGCGGTAGACCACGGCGTACTGCTCGCGCACCATCGCCATGAACTTCTCCGGCGTGCCGAAGCTCTCGCGGATTCCGGGGGCGGCGTAGGAGAAGGCGCGCGCCGCGTCGTCGCGCCGGAACGCTTCGAGTTGGGCCTCGATGACCGCGCGCACGGCGCGGACCTCGGCCGGCGGCACCGCTTGCCCAGAGCCCGGGCTCGGCGCCAGAAGCAGGAAAACCAGCCCCGCGGCCCTAAGGATGGCGGTCATAGTTCACGCTTGCGACCCCCTAAGGCCGTGGTACATTCCGTGTCGCAGGATCTCAAGAGTGAATACGCGTCCTTTCCAACCCGCCTAGTGCGGCGTCCCGAGTGGCAGTCGATTCCCTTCCTTGACCATCGTGCCCGCAGCGGGGCTCGGACAGCCTCGTCAACATCGTAGCCTCGAGAAGGGGAAATGAAATGGCAACCGGTACCGTGAAGTGGTTCAACGATTCCAAGGGCTTTGGGTTCATCACGCCGGACGGCGGCGGCAAGGATCTGTTCGCCCATCACAGCTCGATCCAGGGGTCGGGCTACAAGTCGCTGAAAGAGGGTCAGAAGGTCTCTTTCGACGTCACCCAGGGGCAAAAAGGCCCGGCGGCGTCGAACATCAAGCCGCTCTAAGTCAGCAGCAGCGCGGCCCACGCCGGAGGTTGGGGTGGGTCGCGCGCATTTATTCTGAGAACTTGGCCGGGGGATAGTCCCGGCTGTACTGCGGCCCGGAGATGAACGCCTTGGGGTCGTAGGTCCAGAACTGGCTCACGTTCGGGTAGGTCGCCACCGTGACGTTGACCAGCTCGCCGTTGCGCCGCTCCACCTTGCGCACGTAGACGTTGAGGATCGGCTTGCCGTACTCGTCGAGGCGCAGCGGCCCCATCGGCCCGTGATCGAGCTTGACGTTGTGCAGCGCCCTTACGAACGCCGCCTTGTCCTCGAACTTGCCCTTGACGAGCTTCATCGCCTCCTCGATCCACAATCCCGAGGTATAGGTGGCGGCGGTATAGAAGCCGGGCGTCACCTTGTATTCCTTGCGGATCGCTTCGACGAAGCGCTTGTTGTCGGGCGCGTCGCGGTCGACCGTGTACCAGCTCGCGGTATAGACGCCGAGCGCCTCGTCGCCCATGTTCTTGAGGATGCCCTCGTCGGTGAGGGTCGGGTTGCCCATCACCACGGGCTTCATCCCATACTCTCGGTAGGTGCGCAGGAAGCGCAGCGGGTTGGAGCCGGCGAAGCCGGCGTAGACGCCGTCGACGTTGCCCTTGAGCTGGCCGATGAACGAGCCGTAGTCGGGCGCGTTGAGCGGCGGCCAGAGCTTCTGCACGATGCGGCCGCCCGCGTCCTCGAAGGTCTTGTGGAAGCCCGCGGCGCCCTCGTGGCCGTAGGTGAAGTCGTCGGCGATCATCGCCACGCGCTTCATGCCGAGCTTCTTCGCCGCGTAGTCGCCCATCACGTACATCGCCTGCGCCGCGGTGCCGTAGGTATGGATGACGTAGTCGCTTTGCTTGCGCTGCGCGAGGTCGTTCTGCGCCGCCGACATGGGCGGCAGGAGCGGCACCTTCGCCTGCAGCACGTAGTCGTCGATCGCCAGCGCCTCGAAAGTGGCGAGCGGGCCGACGAGGACGTGCACCTTCTCGCGCTCGACCAGCTCCTGGGCCTTGGTCTTCGCCTGCGCCGGCTGGCCGGCGGTGTCGGCGAAGACGATCTCGACCTTCCTTCCGGAAAGCGTGCTGTTGCGTTCCTTCAGGAAGAGGTTGATGCCCTCTTCCATCTGCCGTCCGCCGGCGGCGAGGGGTCCCGTCCGGACGGTCAGGAACCCGATGCGTAGAGCCTCTTGCGCGTGGGCCTGCTGCAATCCAAGGGACCAGAGGGCAAGCGCAGCGAAAGCGAAGCGAACCATGGTATTTTTCCTCTCCTTCCTGTGAGTTTATCGTAAGGCAGGATAACCCCTTGGAAAAACGCCACGTCGCCTGTCTGCTTCTCTTTATTTCCAGCGTATGCATCGCGGCGCCCCGTCTTGAAGACATCCGGCTGCCGCCTGGATTCCGTATCAGCGTCTACGTCGAAGGGCTCGAGCAGGCCCGCTCGCTCGCGCTCGGCGAGCGCGGCACGCTGTTCGTCGGAACGAGCGCCGGCACCGTGTACGCGGTGCCGCCGGGCGGCGGGCGCGCGGTGGTGGTGGCGCGAAATCTCCAGGCCCCGCACGGCGTCGCGTTCCGCGGCGGTGCGCTGTACGTCGGCGAGATCGCGCGCATCCTGCGCTACGACAACATCGAGACCAGCCTCGAGAGCCCGCCGAAGCCGGCGGTCGTAGCCGACGACCTGCCGCGCGATCGCCACCACGGGCTGAAGACGCTTCGCTTCGGCCCCGACGGCCTGCTCTACGTCGGCATCGGCGCGCCGTGCAACGTGTGCGAGCCGAAGGGCGAGTACGGCACGATCAGCCGCCTGGACGTTGCCGGCGGAAAACGCGAGATCTTCGCGCGCGGCGTCAGGAACAGCGTCGGGTTCGACTGGGACCCGGCCACGCGCGAGCTCTGGTTCACGGACAACGGCCGCGACAATCTCGGCAACGACGTGCCGCCCGACGAGCTCAATCACGCGCCGAAGGCCGGCATGGATTTCGGCTTTCCGTACTGCCACGGCGGGGACGTCGCCGATCCGCAGCTCGGCGCCAGGCGCTCGTGCAAGGAGTCCACGCCGCCGGCGCAGAAGCTCGGCGCGCACGTCGCCTCGCTCGGCATGCGGTTCTACACCGGAGCCCGGTTTCCGGAGGAGTATCGGGGCGCGATCTTCATCGCCGAGCACGGCTCGTGGAACCGCGATCCGAAGTCTGGATATCGGGTCTCGGTCGTCAAGCTGAAGGAGGGCCGCGCGGTGAGCTACGAGCCCTTCGCGCAAGGATGGCTGCAGGGCAACGATGCGTGGGGACGCCCGGTGGACGTGATCGTCACGCCCGACGGCGCGCTTCTCGTCAGCGACGACAAGGCGGGCATAATTTACCGCATCGATTACGCTGGGAAGTGAACCCTCGAGGAGGCATACACCATGGCGCGGATACCCTACGCCGACGAAAACCGCAACGAGGAAGTCAAGGCGCTTGCCGCCCGGATCCGCAAAGAGCGCGGCAAGCTGGCCAACCTCTATCTCATGCTGCTCAACAGCCCGCCGATCGCGGAGGGCTGGCTGACTTTTCTGACCGCAGTGCGTCAGCAGTGCAAGCTGGCGGGGCGCTATCGCGAGCTCTCGATCCTGCGCATAGCGATCATCAACGGCGCGGACTATGAATACCAGGCCCACATCCCTTTCGCCCTGAAGGAAGGCGTGAGCCGCGAAAAGATCGACGCGCTGCGCGATTGGGAGAGCTCGAAGGCCTTCGACGCGGCCGAGCAGGCGGTGCTCGCCTACACCGACTCGATGACCAAGGTGATCCACGTGCCGGCCGCGGTGTTCGATGCGCTCAGGCCTCACTTCGACGCGCGCGAGCTGGTCGAGCTGACGGCGACGGTCGGAGCCTACAA
>JBJMWH010000440.1:0-3439 GCA_045810245.1 Burkholderiales bacterium
CGCGAGGATCACCGCGCCGACATGATTACCACGCACAGCGGTGACCGCCGGAGTGGCCCCGGTGTAGGGCACCATGGTCACTTCGGTCTTGGTCATCGCCGAAAGGGTGTTGATGCAGAAGTGGCCCACCGAGCCGACGCCCGCGGTGCCGATGCTGAGCTGCGCCTTCTTCCCGTACTCGATCATTTCCTTGAAGCTGCGGTACGGCTGCTCGGGGTTGGCGACGAGGACGCTGGGGCTGCGCATCGCCAGCGCGAGCGGCGTCAGGTCGTGGAACGGATCGTAGGTCGCGGTCTTCGGGTCGAGCACCGTGCGGAAGACCAGCGCGGCGTTGTTCGTGAGCAGGATGGTGTGGCCGTCCTTCGGCGCCTTGACCACGAGCTCGGTGCCGAGGGCCCCCGCCGCGCCGGGGCGGTTCACCGGGACGATGGCGACCTTGAGCTCGCGCGAAAGCTCATCGATGATCGCGCGCGCGGAAGTGTCGGTCGCGTCCCCGGCCGCGAGCGGGATCACCAGGTTGAGCGGCCCCGAGGGATACGCTTGCGCGTGCGCGGCGGTGGCCGCGGCCAGGGCCGCTGCGGCGACCGCGACGGCAGCCGCGAGATTTCGTATCATGCTTCCCTTCTCCTCAATCGCCGATCCTACAGCAGCCATGGCCACCGGACATCCCGTCGTCAACGTTTCCCCGAACAACCCGGTCTTCGACCTGCCGATCTATGTCGCGCGCGACGAGGGCCTGTTCGAGCGCGCCGGCATCGAGGTGCGCTTCCAGGCGAAGTACTCGCAGCGCAACGCTTCCGACCAGGAGGCGTTCTCGCGCCTGAAGGAGTCGCTCTTCGAGCAGGGCAAGGCCGACGTCTACAACCTGTGCGAGTGGGCCGGCATCGACCGCAGCGAGCGCTCGAGCCGCGGCGCCCAGGTGCTCGCGCTGCGTCCGGCGGTCGGCGCGCAGGCGATCCTCAGCTTCGACGCCGCGATCCAGGAGCCGCGCGACCTCGCCGGCGTCGCGGTGGGAATCAACGACCGGACCGGCTCGCACTACACCACGCTGCAAAGCCTCGAGGGCGTACTCGCGCGCGAGCACATCGTGGTCGAGCACCTCGGCATTCCGGAGAACCGCTACCAGGCGCTGAAGGAGGGCAGGAGCCGGGCCGTGGCGGTCATGGAGCCGTTCATCAGCCTGGGTCTCAAGGAGGGCGCGCACCTCGTCGACGTCACGTTCTATCGCGGCGCCGAGGTGATCGCACCGGGTCTATCGAACGAGCAGAGGAGCGCCTACCTCGGCGCGATCGACGAGGCGGCCGACCGCATCATGGCCGACTTCGGCAGATACAAGCACTATGTCACCGAGCAAACGCGCGGCCGGCTCGCGCCGCCGGAGATGAGCGACCATTTCGTGCGTTACACCCACTACGTCGTCTACGACCAGAAGCGCTTCGACCAGGTCTACGAGTGGATGCGCTCCTGGGGCCTCGCCTCGGGCAAGGCCGACCACGCTTCGGTGGTCGCCACGTTCTAAATGGTGACAGTCACCATTTTCTAGTCGGCCTTGAGGTTCGCCTTGCGCACGACGTCGCCCCACTTCGCGATTTCCTGCTTGAGGTAGGCGGCGAACTCCTCGGGCGTGCTGGTGTGCGGGTCGGTGGCCAGGCCGGCGAGGCGCTCCTTCATGTCCGGCGTGTGCATGATCTTCCCGAGCTCGGAGTTCAGGCGGGTAACGATCGGGCGCGGCGTGCCCGAGGGGGCGAGGACGCCGTACCAGGTGGTCACTTCGAAGTCCTTGAGCCCCGCTTCCTCGGATGTGGGCACCTCGGCCAGCGCGGGCGAGCGCTGCGGCGCGACCACTGCGAGCGCGCGCAGGCGCCCGGACTTGATGTGCGGCAGCGCCGCCGGAATGCCGATGAACACGAGCTGGACGCGTCCGGAAAGCACGTCCTGCATCGCGAGGTTCACGCCCTTATAGGGGACGTGCACCAGCTTTGCGCCGGTCACGATGTTGAAGAGCTCGCCGGCGAGGTGGTTGGAGGTGCCGCTGCCGCCGGAGCCGAAGTTCATCTGGCCTGGCCTGGAGCGGGCAAGGGCGATGAATTCCCGCAGATTCTTCGCCTCGACCGAGGGATTCGTGATCATCACGTTCGGCACCGTGGCGACGAGGCTGATCGGCGCGAAGTCCTTGACCGGGTCGTAGTTCAGCTTGGAGTACAGGCTCGGGCTGATCGCGAGCGAAGGCGCGACCAGCACGATGGTGTAGCCGTCGGGCGCCGAGTGCGCCGCGGCCTCGGCGCCGACGTTCCCGCCCGCGCCGCCGCGGTTCTCGGTGACCACCGGCTGGCCGAGGTTCGCGGACAGCCGCTCGGCGATGAGGCGACCGAGGATGTCGGTGCCGCCGCCCGGCGGGAAGGGCAGGATGAAGCGCACCGGGCGCGATGGATAGGCCTCCTGCGCGCCTGCGGCGCTCACGAAGATGCTGCACAGCACGAGTGCAATCAACCGCACCATCACTCCTTCCTCCTATTTTTTGAAACGACAGGATAACGCTTGCCGAGCGCCAGCGGGCTCAGCGCGTGGTGGATCCCGGCGCGGCGCAGCACCCACGCGGCAAACGTGTTGCTGTTCGGGCCCGGCCAATACCAGTACTTGTGGCAGAAGGGATAGCTTTCCGCCTTCTCGAGCACTTCCTTCAGTCTCAGCGCCGCCTCGCCGGTCCACACCGCCGCCACGCGCGTCGGGCCGCCGCCGACGTTCGCATCCGGGGGCTTCAGGTTGCAGTGGAGGTGTCCGACGCTGCGCCCGCCGGCGTTCTTGGTCTGCCAGATTTCCCAGCGGCGGCAGCCCGTCTCGTCGGTCATCACGAACCAGTAATGCACCGCGACGAACCGCAGCAGGCTCGGCAGCGACGCATAGCGCAGCTCTACCTTGACGGCCATTGCCAGCGCGGTCGATCGAGCCGCTCGGCGCCCGCAATGCGGGTCTCGCCCATGTTCTTCTCCAGCATCATCGAATTGCAGTCCGGGCGCTCCTCGAGCGCGGCGATGAGCCGCGCCGCGTGCGAGACGACGAGAATCTGCGAATGCTCCGCGGCGCGTCCGATGAGCCGGCCGAGCGCCGGCAAGAGCTCGGGATGGAGGCTCGTTTCCGGCTCGTTCAGCACCAGGAGCCGCGGCGGGCGCGGCGTGAGGAGCGCCGCGATCCACAGGAGGTAGCGCAGCGTGCCGTCGGAGAGCTCGGCGGCCTTGAGCGGGCGCAGCAGGCCGTGCTGGCGCATCTCGACCTCGAAGCGCCCGCCGCCGTGGGAGACCGAGACCGAGGCGCCGGGAAAGGCGTCGCCGACCGCCTCGGCGAGCGCGCGCGGATCCCCGATCTCGAGGATGGTCTGCAGCGCAGCGGCGAGGTCGGCGCCGTCGTTCGCGAGCACCGGAGTGTGGGTGCCGATCTGCGG
>JBJMWH010000441.1:0-11195 GCA_045810245.1 Burkholderiales bacterium
AGATCGTGCTGTGCTGGTGGGACCTCATGAAGCCCTTCATCCTCACCATGCCGCCCGGCGCGATGAACCGGCCGCTCGGCGTCTACAGCACCTTCGTTCCGGCGCGCAGCGCGCAGCTTTCGGTCAACGGCCGCGCGGCAAGCGCTTCCGTATTCCCGATGGAGCGCTTCGGCAAGCCCGCCTCGAGCTGCTGCCTCGCCTGGTCCGAGAGCTGGACCAAGCCACGCGGCTGACGATGGCGGTCCTGCGCATCGCGAAAATGGGCAATCCGGTGCTGGCGCAGAAGGCGGCGCCGGTTTCCGATCCGACGGCGCCCGAGATCCGCGCGTTGGCCGCGGACATGCAGGAGACGCTCGAAGACATCGGCGCGAGCGGCCTTGCCGCGCCCCAGGTATTCGTGGCAAAGCGCATCGTGGTCTACCGCATCATCGCCGCGCGCATCCCGCACGGCTCGGGCCTCGAGCCGCGGCCGTGGACGGTGATGGTCAACCCGGTCATCACGCCGAAGAACGAGGCGAAAACCTCGGTGTGGGAGCGCTGCCTGTCGATCCCGGGCCTGCACGGCAAAGTGCCGCGCTATATGCACATCAACATCGCGTACCAGGACCTCGAGGGCAGGCATGTGAGCCACGAGGCCCGCAGCTCGTGGGCCGCGTTGTTGCAGCACGAGTGCGACCATCTCGACGGCATCGTGTATCCGATGCGCATGACGGATCTGGGGCTCCTCGCCTACAACGACGAACCCGGGCCGCTCGCGCGCGAGGTCGCCGCCGATGCGAGCGGCATCGACCCTCTTTTCATCGATCTGGTCGAGCGCTGGCCCGCGCGCGCTCGATGGTTCGGCCATTAACTTTGCATAGGGGAGGAACTTTCAATGCGTGCCTTCAAGGCGGTCATCGCCGCGTTATCGCTTGTTTCTGCTTCTCTTGTTTCTGTTGAATCCGTGTCCGCTGCGACCTACGTCTATGTGTCGAACGCCGACGATGGCGACATCGGCCTCTACACGCTGGAAAGCGACGGCACGCTCAAGCCGGGCGACAAGTTCGACGCCGGCGGCAAGCCGGTGATGCCGATGAGCGTCAGCCCGGACAAGAAGTACCTCTTCGCCGCGGTGCGCGCGAAGCCCTTCACCGCGGTGAGCTACAGCATCGACCGCAAGAGCGGCAAGCTGAAGGAGGTCGGCCGCGGGCCGCTCGCCGAGAGCTTTCCCTACATCTGGGCCGACAAGACCGGCAAGTTCCTGCTCGGCGCCTCCTACGGCGCGAATCTGGTGAGCGTCAACCCGATCGGGCGGGACGGCAAGGTGGGCGAGCCGCTGCAGGTGATTCCGACCGCGCGCAACGCGCACTCGATCGTCACCGACCGGACGAACAAATTCGTGTTCGTGCCGCACCTCGGCACCGACCAGATCTTCCAGTTCCGCTTCGACGACAAGAGCGGCAAGCTGACGGCGAACACGCCGCCGGTGGTGCAGATGCGCTCCGGCACCGGCCCGCGCCACATCATCATCTCGGCCGACAACAAGTTCGCCTACCTCCTCTCCGAGCTGGTGGCGACCGTCACCACGCTGTCGCTCGACCCGAAGACCGGCCAGCTGAAGGAAACGAGCGTCGCCTCGTTCCTCGCGCCCGACTCGAAGCTCGTGGCCGGCGCGCCGCGCGGCGCCATCAGCGGTCCCGGCACCAACGCGCCGCCGCCGCGCGACGTGTCCAACGACATCTGGGCCTCGGACCTGCACCTCACAGCGAACGGCAAGTTCCTCTACGCGCTCGAGCGCACCGGCAACCAGATCGGCGCGATGAGCGTGGATGCCGCCACCGGCAAGCTGACCTACCTCTCCACCACGCCGACCGAGAAGCAGCCGCGCGGCTTCCAGATCGACCCGAGCGGGAAGTACATGGTGGTAACGGGCGAGAAGTCGGAGACGCTCTCGATATATTCAATTGCGGACAACGGCGCGCTGCAGTTGCTGAAGCAGTACCCGACCGGCAAGGGCTCCAACTGGGTGGAGATCGTCCGCTTCGATTGACTGTTCTAGAACTGAGGGCCATGCATCTTCCGCGTGCCGGCGGTGTCAAACACCGACGGGGGCGGAGGCATGCATTGTGCCGCACCGCAGAAGAAGTCTGATCGTAGCCCTCAGCCGCCGGATCGGAGTGGAGGCCCAGCGCTTGTCGGCCCTCGGCTCGAACCTTCAAGAGCTGCGCAAGGCGCTCAATCGCCTGACCCGCGAGCTCCTGGTCTGCGTCGCCATCGTGCTCGGCATCTGGCACCTGCTCGCCGACACGCTATGGCGCCTTGTCTCCTCTTTCTGGCGCTAGCGACAGCATGAGATCGTTGCTCCGCCGCACGAACCCTGCCGGGTCCTCGAGCTGGCCGCCTTCGGCGAGCAGCGCCTGGTCGAAGAGCAGCCCGGCCCACGCGTCGAAGCGCGCATCGCCGGGCTGGAGGCGCGCGACGATCGCGTGCTCGGGGTTGACCTCGAGGATCGGCGTCGACGGGGACACCTTCTGACCGGCGGCCTTGAGAATGCGGGCGAGGTTGCCGCCGATGTCGTGCTCGTCCGCAATCAGGCACGAAGGCGACTCGGTGAGGCGCTGCGAGATGCGCACATCCTTCACCTTGTCGCCCAGGGCGCGCTTCAGTCCGACGAGGAGATCCTTGTAGCGCCCGACCTCGTGATCCTGCGCCGCGTCTTCGCCCTTGATCTTGTCTAACCCCAGCTCGCCGCGCGCCACCGACACGAGCGCCTTGCCGTCGAATTCGCCCAGGTTGGCGACCAGCCACTCATCGACCCGGTCCGAGAGCAGCAGCACCTCGATGCCGCGCTTCCTGAAGATCTCGAGATGCGGGCTGCCCTTTGCGGCGAGGAAGCTCTCGGCGGTCACGTAGTAGATCCGGTCCTGGCCTTCCTTCATGCGTCCCAGGTAATCGGCGAGCGAGACATCCTCGGCCTCGGTGCCGGCGTGCGTGCTGGCAAAGCGCAGCAGCTTTGCGATGTCCTCGCGATTGGACGGATCCTCGCCCACGCCCTCCTTCAGCACCCGGCCGAACTCCTTCCAGAAGGCGGCGTACTTCGCCTTGTCCTTTTGCGCGAGATCGCCGAGCAGCGCGAGCACGCGCTTGGCGCAGCCGGCGCGGATCGCATCGACGTCCTTGCTCTGCTGCAGGATCTCGCGCGAGACGTTGAGCGGCAGGTCGGCCGAGTCGACCACGCCGCGCACGAAGCGTAGGTACGCCGGCAGCAGATGCTCGGCGTCGTCCATGATGAAGACGCGCCGCACGTAGAGCTTGAGCCCGTGGCGCTGGTGCCGGTCCCAGAGATCGAACGGCGCGCGCGCCGGAAGGTAGAGCAGCTGCGTGTATTCCTGCCGGCCCTCGACCCGGTTGTGCGTCCAGGCGAGCGGCGCCTCGAAGTCGTGGCCGATGTGCTTGTAGAACTCGACGTACTGCTCGTCGCTGATCTCGCTCTTGGGCCGCGCCCACAGCGCGCTCGCCTGGTTGACGGTCTCATCACCCATCAGCACCGGGACCGCGATGTGGTCCGAGTACTTGCGCACGATGCTCTTCAAGCGGTGCTCTTCGAGGAGCTGGTCCTCGCCCTGGCGCAGGTTCAGGATCACGTCGGTGCCGCGCCCGACCTTCTCGGCCGGTTCGACCGTGTACTCGCCCGCGCCCTTGGCCATGTCGCATTCCCATCGCACGGCTTCGTTCGAACCGGCACGGCGCGTGATGAGCGTGACCCGATCGGCGACGATGAAAGACGAATAGAAGCCCACCCCGAACTGGCCGATGAGGCGCGCGTCTTTCGCCTGGTCGCCGGTGAGCGATTCGAAGAACTCGCGCGTGCCGGACTTCGCGATGGTGCCGATGTTCTGCACTACCTCGTCGCGCGACATGCCCACGCCGTTGTCGGAGACCGTGACCGTGCGGGCGGCCTTGTCGAACGAAATCCGGACCTTCAGGTCCGGGTCGGACTCGTACAGGGCATTGTTCGCCAGCGCCTCGAAGCGCAGCTTGTCCGCGGCATCCGCCGCGTTCGAGATCAGCTCGCGCAGGAAGATCTCCTTGTTGCTGTACAAGGAGTGGATCATGAGGTGCAGCAGCTGCTTCACCTCGGCCTGGAATCCCAGGGTTTCCTTTGCGGTCATAGGTTTGAGATTATCGTTGGTCCATAAAGGAATGGAGGCGCGGCGGCGCTGTTTGTAGAATTCGCAGCCCAACCCAAGAGGAGGATCCCCGATGACTCGCAGCCTGGCCGTAGTCGCCTGCCTTGCCGCCGCCATGCCCGCCTGGTCCCAGGCGCAGGCGCCGACACGGCCCCAGATCGAAACCCGCAAGGTGGAAGGCACGGACAACGTCTACATCTTCAGGAACGGCAACCACCAGTCGATCTTCATCGTGACTAAGGAAGGGGTGATCGCCACCGACCCGGTCGCGTACGGCCGGCCGCAGGGCGGTCAGCAGTACGTCGACGAAATCAAGAAGGTCACCGACAAGCCGGTCAAGCTGCTCATCTACAGCCACCACCACTACGACCACGTCGCCGGCGGCAAGGCGTTCAAGGACGCCGGGGCGACCATCATCGCGCACCGCCGCGCCAAGCAGCGCCTCGAGAAGCTCGGCGATCCGGCGACGCCGCTGCCGGACGAGACGGTCGACGACAAGGGCCGCACCCTCAAGCTCGGCGGCACCACGCTCGAGCTGAAGTACGTAGGCCTGAACCACTCCGACAGCACGCTCGTCATGCGCCTGCCGAAGGAGAAGCTCATCTTCGTCGTGGACCTGCTGCCGGTCGGCCAGTTCCCGGGCCGCGGCATGATCGACTGGCATCCGCTCGAGGCAGAGCAGTCGATCAAGCGCATCCTCGCCATGGATTGGGAGCGCCTCATTCCGGGCCATCCCGGCGTGAACGACCGCCTCGGCACCAAGAAGGACGCGCAGGACCAGCTCACGCTCCTGCAGGACACCTCCAACACGGTGAAGGCGGTGGCGCGCGAAGGCAAGTGCTGGGAGCCGGCGGAGAAGGAGCTCCAGTTCGAGAAATACAAGGATTGGCCCGGCTATGAGAACGGCCGGGGCTTGGTGGTTCGCCGCTTTTGCGGCCTGTGGGGACGCGGCACCTGATCAGAGCGCCGCGGTGCGCGGGACAGGCCTCGCCGTGCGCCTGATCTCGCGCACCAGGTAGTCGACGACCCGCTCGAACGGGTCGAAGCCGAACGCCTGGGCGACCGACGGCCGCAGGTTCGAGTTCGCGTTGACGTCATAGAACACGAGCCCGCCCTCGGCGGTCTCGAGGTACTCGATGCCGCCGACGTCGAGCTTCCCCGCGGACATGATCCGCTTGCCCCACACGACGGCTTGCGCCGGTACTTCCTTGTACGGAAAAAACTCGGCCGGCGGAGCGGCTTTTTCCTCTACCTGAATTTCGCAGACGCCCGTTTCACCGGCCTCCGGATTGCACACCGGGGCCGGGCACAGGTTGAAGCGGCCGTGCGAAACGACCCTCATCGCGTACAGGAGCTCGCCTCCGAGGAATTCCATCCGCACGATGCCGCGCGCGGGATCGGTTGGGAAGTATTCCTGCAGCAGGAGCAGGTTGTCGGGCAGCCAGTGCTCCGGACGCTGCGCGAGGAGCGCCTCGAGGTGGGCGAAGCTCTCGACCAGCATCATGCGCGCGCCGCTTCCGCCCTGCTCGGGCTTGAGCAGCGCCGGGAACGCGATCTCGGCAGCGCGCCTGCGGATCGCCTCGATATCGTTGAAGGTCCAGATGCGCGGCGTCGGCACGCCGAGCTCGCGCAGCAGCGCCGCCTGCGCGGTCTTGGAGAGCTCGAGCGCGAAGGCGTCGGCGCCGTTCAGTACCCGCACGCCGCGGATCTGGAGCGCGCGCATGTACGCGAGCGCGTAGGGCACCGCGCGCGTGTTGCCGCGCACATAGGCCGACGGGCTCGCCTGGTTGAAGTAAAGCGCCGCGAGCGGCGCATCCGTGTCCGAGAACGCGGCCTGCTTCAGGTCGACCGCGGCGTAGCGCACGTTGCGGCGCTCGAGTGCCCGGAAGAGCGGCCTCTGCCACTCGGGGTGCTCGAAAAGGACGGCGAGTTCCGCACGCTCGGCAGCCATGAGCGCCATGTTGGGGCTAAAGTAGCCGGCTGCAAACAGCCTGAAAGGAATGAACTTATGCCCGCCCCGCTCTCCGGCAGCTGCCTCTGCGGCGCGATCCGCTACACCATCGACGCGCCCGTGACGGAGCTGCGCGCCTGCCACTGCACGCATTGCCAGAAGACCTCCGGCGCCGGCGGCAGCGTCAACGCGCCGCTGGCGAGCGATGTTTTCAAGATCACGCAGGGCACGCCGAAGCGCTACGCCGCCAAGGCCGAGAGCGGCCGCACGCTGTACCGCTTTTTCTGCGCCGACTGCGGCTCGCCGATTTACAGCCAGCGCGAGAGCAACCCGGCGATCGTCACGGTGCGCGCCGGTACGCTCGACAACGCGGGCGACATGAAGATCACTGCGCACATCTGGACCAAGAGCGCGCGGCCGTGGTCGCACATCGACCCCGGCGCGAAGCAGATCCCCGGACAACCGAATTGAAGGAGCGCTACACAATGGCCAAGGGCTACCTCGTCGTCACCTATCGCGCGATCAACGACCATGACAAGTGGTCGGCCTACGCGAAGCTCGCCGGTCCTGCGATCCAGAAGGCGGGCGGGCGCTTCATCGTGCGCGGCATGCCGTCGAAGACCTACGAGAAGGGCATGAACCAGCGCGTGGTGATCGTCGAATTCGACAGCGTCGAGAAGGCCGCCGCGGCGCACGAAACTCCGGACTACCAGGTGGCACTGCGCGCTCTCGCCAACGGCGCCGAGCGCGACATGAGGCTGGTGGAAGGCTTGTCCTGATCTGAACGCCCGCTAGCGGGCGAGAAGCCTCTGCATCCTCTCGTAGGCGGCGCGGGCGTTCGGGAACCCTTTGCCCGAAAGCTCGTCGAGGTAGCGTTCGCTCACCGGGCGCAGGCCTTCGCGCCATTGCGCCATGGTGGAGGCGTCCGGAACGATCACTTCGTGCCCGGGCGCCCTGGCGCCTTCGCGCACCGGAGCGTCCCACTTGTCCCAGAGCGGGCCAAACTTCGCTACCCACGCGTCGCAGCAGATCGAATCCATCGCCTTCTTCACCTCGCCCGGCAGGGATTCGTAGCGAGCGCGATTCATCACGATGAAGAACGCCGAAGTGTAGAACTGCGTATCGGTGTGGAACTTCATGTGGTCGTTGAAGCCCTGGAGCGGATTGCCCCAGTTGGTGACGATGCCCTCGATCTTCCCGGCCTTGACCGCGTCCATCACCTCGTTCACCTGCAGCACTGCCGGCACGGCCCCTACGTGCTCGAGCGCCGCCGACACGGTGCGGTTTGGCGAGCGCAGCCGCAGGCCCTTGAGGTCCGACAGGTTGACCACGCGCTTCGAGGCGGTATGAATGAGCCCCGGGTTGTGCACGAAAAGCGCGAGCACCTTGTAGTCGCGGTACTCGTTCGCGAGCGTTCCGTCCCGATAGAGCTCCCACAGCACTCGCGAACCCTGCGCCGCGCTCGGCACCACGAAAGGCAGCTCGATGATCGAGCTGCCGGGGAACTTGTCGCCTTCGGCGCCGCGCAGGCCGAGCGCGATGTCGACCGTCCCCGCCTTCACCTGGCTCGCCTGCTCGGTAGGCTTTCCGAGCGGCGAGGAAGCGTTGTAGATCGCCACCTTCGCGCGCCCGCCGCTCTTTGCCTCGAGCTCTTTCGCGAAAGGCTCGGCCACGTCGTGCTGGAAGAAGCTCGTGGGCCCGAGGAAATGGCTAAACTTCAGCTCGAGCGGCTGCGCGTGCGCGCCGGCCGCAACAAGCAACGCGACGAGAAGAACGCTCGAATGCATCGTCCGACCTCCCGGGGAGGAAGCTAACATGAACCGGATCGCCGTTGGCATCGCCTTTCTTTGCGCCGCCGCGCCGGCGCTGGCGCAACTTGCCAACATGCCGCCGCACGTCACCCAGCGCCTCGCCGAGGTCGGACCGGGCTGGGGCAAGAACATCACCGGCAACATCGAGAAGACGCTCGAAGTCTATTCGCCGCTTCTCGCGGCGGCGCCGAAGACCGGGATCGCGGCGCAACGCGACATCGCATACGGACCCGACGCGAGGCAGCGGCTCGATCTCTACCGCGCCGAAGGCCTCAAGAACGCGCCGGTCCTCGTCTTCCTGCACGGCGGCGCCTACGTCCGGGGCGATCGCAACATCAACAGCGAGGTCTACGCCAACGTTCCGGTCTACTTCGCGCGCCACGGCATGCTCGGCATCAATGCCACCTACCGCCTCGCGCCGGCGGCGCAATGGCCCGAGGCGGCACGCGACGTCGGGGCGATCGTGAAGTGGCTGAAGGAGAACTCGGCGGGGCACGGCGGCGACCCCGCCCGCATCTACCTGATGGGACACTCGGCCGGCGCGACGCACGTCGCGACCTATGCGTACATGAAGAGCCTGCAGCCGGCGCAAGGACCTGGGATCGCGGGCATGGTCCTGATGAGCGGCCGCTACCACTTCGCACCGAGCCCGGACGATCCGAACCTGAAGAACTTCCAGGCCTATTTCGGCGCCGACGCTTCGCAGTACCCCACGCGCTCGCCGCTCAGCCACGTGAAGGACGCCGGGCCCATCCCGACGTTCATCGTCATCTCGGAGTACGACAACCCGGACCTCGACACGCAGGGTGCGCTGCTTCTTTCGGCGCTGTGCGAGCGCGACCGCGCGTGCCCGCGCTTCACGCGCATGGAGAAGCACAACCACCTGTCGATGGTGTACCAGTTCAACACCGCCGACGAGGCGATGGGGCGCGAGGTGCTCGAGTTCATCCGCCGCGGACGCTAGAGGCGCAAAACATGTCGACCGTCCAGGCACGTCGCGCCACCCCGATCCTGCCGTTCGTGGCGCCGCTCTACCGCGCGCTCGAGCCGTACGCCTACACCCTCATCCGCATCAGCGCCGGAGCGATCTTCATCCCGCACGGGGTGCAGAAGCTCTTCCTGGGCGGCGCAGCGACTGCCGCATCGAGCCCCTTGGGCTACGGCCTGGGCGTGCTCGAGCTCGTCGGCGGCGCGCTCGTCGCGCTTGGCATCCTCACCCGCCCGATGGCGCTGCTCCTCCTGCTCGACGTCGCCGCGATCATCTTCGCCAACTTCGACAAGGGCTGGCTGTGGACGCGCGGCGGCGTCCAGTACCACGTGTTCATCTTCGGCATGCTGCTCGCCGTCCTGATCGGCGGCGCGGGACGCTACGCCCTGGGTCGCAGGCTCGAATCCCTGAATGACCGGATGGTGCCGATCGCGTACGCCTTTGCCCGCGTGTACTACGCGCTGCTCATCTTGCCGAGCGGCTACGAGAAGGTATTTCACGACGGCGCAGCGCGCATCGCCACGGGCAACGTGCTGAAGACCGGACTGCAGCCGCCGCTCTTCTGGGCCTGGGCGGTGGCCTATCTCGAGTTCTACGGCATGATCCTGCTCGCGCTCGGCCTGCTCGCCCGCCCGGTCGCATTTGCCTTCGCCATCGAGATGGCGCTGATCGTGTTCGCGATCCAGTTGCCGAATGGTTACTTCTGGACCTCGCGCGGCGCCGAGTTCGCCATCATGCTGCTCGTCGTGTGCGTCGCGTTCGTGTTCGGCGGCGGCGGGCGCTATTCGCTCGACCGGCGCCTCGGGCGCGAATTCTGAAGCCTCATTCGGGCTTGATCTTCGCCTGGGCGATGACGCGGCCCCACTTCGCCACTTCCTCGGCGAGCTCGGCCTGCAGCGACTCGGGCGTGCCGCCGGTCACCTCGATGCCCTGGGCGGCAAGCTTGGCGCGCAGGTCCGCGAGCTGCAGCACCGCGTTGGCCTCGCGATTGAGCAGCACGACGATTTCCCTCGGCGTGGCGGCGGGCGCGTAGAGCGCGTAGTCGGTCTGCGACACCACGCCCGGCACGCCGGCTTCCGCCATCGTGGGCAGCTCGGGCAGGACCGAGGAGCGGCCGCGCGAGGCGACTGCGAGCGCGCGCAGCTTCCCCGACTTGAGATGCGGGATATACGCGGGCAGGCTGTCGAGGGCCATGTCGACGCGCCCGTCGAGGAGGTCGGGAAGGATCTGGGTGGTGCCTTTGTAGGGGACGTGCGTGAGCTGGATCGCAGCCGCCTGTTGGAACATCTCGCCGGTGAGATGGATCAGCGCGCCGACCCCGGAAGAGGCGAAGGTGTACTTGTCCGGGCTCGCTTTCGCCAGCGCGACGAAGTCCTTCACCGAGGCGGCGCGTGACGCCGCGGGCACGACGAACACGATGGTCCCGTAGCCGATGCGCAGCACCGGCGCGAAGTCGCGCTGGATGTCGAAGCCGCGCTTCGGATGCAGGTGGTGGACGATGGCCTGGCTGCCGATGGGGCCGACGAGCAGCGTGTAGCCGTCGGGCGCGCTCTTCGCCGCCGCCTCGGTGCCGATGGTGGTGCCGGCGCCGGGCTTGTTTTCGACGATCACCGGCTGGCCCAGGCGCAGCGAAAGCTTTTCTCCGACCGCGCGCGCGACGATATCGACGCCGCCCCCCGGCGGGAACGGCGCGATGAAGCGGATCGGCCGCGCCGGGTACTGCTGTGCAAGAGCCGGCGCGCCGAGCAGCATCCCCAGGAGAACGAGGACGCTGCGTCGGCGCGAATTCATTCCTACATCATAAGCGATGCCGCTTCAGTGGCGGCCGGAGCGATCCGGGCGCTCGACGCGCTCCACGCGCTCGACGCGTTCCGCACGCTCGACACGCTCGACGCGCTCCGGACGCTCGGCGCGCTCCATGCGCTCCGGACGCTCGGCCCGCTCCGCACGCTCGGGCCGGTCGGCGCCGCGGCGCCCGCGCTGGTCGTTGGCGTCGAGCCGCGCCATCCGTTCGGCGGGCTGTGCGCGCTGCGCGGGCTCGGCACGCTGAGCGGGTTGCGCGGGCTTCGCGGGCTCGGCGCGCTGGGCGCGGCGATCGTTCTGCCCGCGGCCTTCGTTCTTCACGATGCCGCGGCCGTCGCGGAACTCGACGCGCACGCGCGCACCGGTCGCGTCGATGCCGCGGATGCGCAGCCGGTCGAGTCCTGCCTGGGTGGCGAGCTGACGCGCCAGATCGGCCCGCTGGGCGGGGGTTAGCGAGCCGAGATCGATACCTT
>JBJMWH010000442.1:0-9159 GCA_045810245.1 Burkholderiales bacterium
GAGGAAGCCGAGACAGGCTTGCGCCACGGCGAACGCTTCCTGCTTGATGCGCATTTCGCTCATCAGAGCGACCCGGTCGCCAGCAGGACACCCGCCACCGCAAGCGCCAGCAACACCATGGCGGCGACCGACAGGGCAGGATGAACGTGCTGGATGTACTTGGGATTCATGGTCGGTAAACCGTTCTGCACAGCCTCCTGCAATCTGCGTGCCAAGAATGGTTTACCTAGTACGATCAGCGCATTGCAGAAACGTCAAAGAAAGCATTACAAGTCATTCATGCTAAAAACGTCGCCTCATAACGACGGGCTGTCGTCTAGGCCTGCGAACCCCATTGATCTGAAAGCCTCTTTCGTGTCGGCAACCCACGACGTCTCAGGCGAACAATGAAGCTTTCGATCCTCGATCAGTCGCCTGTAATCCGCGGCCAAGACGCCCGACGCGCCATCCTGGAGACCTTGGCGCTCGCGCGCCGCGCCGAGGCGCTGGGCTATTACCGCTATTGGCTGGCGGAGCACCATGCGATCGCCGCGCTGGCCGACCCTTGTCCTGAGGTGCTGGTGGCACGCCTAGGCGCCGAGACCTCCCGCCTCCGCATCGGGACCGGCGGGGTCCTGCTGCCGTACTACAGCGCCTTCCGCACCGCGGAGGCATTTCGCATGCTCGAGGCGCTCTACCCGGGGCGGATCGACCTGGGTGTCGGGCGGGCGCCGGGCGGCGACGCCCGGACCGCCCGGGCCGTCGCGGGCGGCGGGTTGCCGGACGCCGAGCAGTTTCCCCAGCAGGTGTGGGAGCTTGCCGCCCACCTCGCCGGCACGCTGCCGGCCGAGCATCCCTACAAGCGCGTGCGGCTCCAGCCCGAAGTCACGACGGCGCCGGAGATCTGGCTCCTCGGTTCCTCCGACTACAGCGGGGCACTCGCCGCGCAGCTGGGCATGGCGTTCGCATTCGCTCACTTCATCAACCCGCGCGGCGGCGAGGAGGTGATGCAGGCCTATCGCGAGCGTTTCCGGCCGGGTCACGAACCGTCGCCTCGAACCATGGTCTGTACGTTCGCCATCTGCGGCGAGGACGACCAGGACGCCGATCGGCTGGCGCAGCCCATCGACCTGCGGCGGCTGCACATGGCGCTCAATATCGATTCGCCCGTGCCCACGGCCGAGGAGGCCGCGGCCCACCCCTACAGCGTCGCGGAGCGCGAATACGTCGCCGGGCAGCGGGCCCGGGCAGTCATCGGCGGGCCGCGTCGCGTGCGGGAGGAACTCGAGGTGATGGCACAGCGCTACGGCGCCGACGAACTGATGGTGCTGACCATCACCGGCGACTACGCTTCGCGCACGCAGTCGTACGAGCGGCTAATCGGCGCGTTCTAGAAGCTTCTCGATCTGGGCATAGCCGTTGGCGCGCGCGTAGTCGAGCGCGCTCCTGCCGGCGGCGTTTTTCGCCTGCGGCTCCTTGGTGCGGGCAAGCAGCAGGCGGGCGAGCTCGAGATGGCCGCCGTCGGCCGCCGCGTGCAGCGGCAGGCTGCCCTTGCGGTCCTTGGCGTTCGGGTCGGCGCCGCGCGCGAGCAGGCGCTGCGCCACCGCGACATGGCCGCTCAGGGCGGCCCACATCAGGACCGATTCGCCGTCGTTGTTCTGCGCGGCCGGGTCGGCGCCCGCGTCGAGCAGCAGCTCGGCGACCGATGCGTCCGCGTCCAGCGCGGCGAAGTGGAGCGCGGTCTCGCCGTTCCTGGAGCGCGCATTGACCTCCGCGCCGCGCGCAAGCAGCGACTCGGCGAGCGCGCGCATTCCCTTTTCCGCCGCGCGGTGCAGCGGCGTGTCGCCCGCCGCATTGCGCGCTTTGACGTCGACCTCGCCGGCGCGCACCAGCGCGAGCGCCGCGGCTTCGTCGTCCTGCTCGATCGCGCGCCACAACGCCTCGTCGGAGGCAAGCACGCGCGTCGAAAATTGGGCGACCAGGAGCGCCGCCATGACCCATAGCGCGCCGCGCAGCCAACGCCGATAGGTCGGCGCGTCGATGCGGTTGCGCCCGCGCATGCCGGCGAAGAGCGCCCCCACCGAAGGCACGGCGAGCTCGGCGCTCATGCGCTCCCGAGAAGGAACCGGGAATAGATGTCGGCCTGTCGCCCGCCGAGCGACAGAATGCGCTGCATTTCGACGGCGCCGGTTGGACCACAGCAGAAGCGCGCTGCATCATCGAAGCGCACTTCACCCGCCATCGCAGAAGCGAGCGCTACGTCGAGTCGCCGAACGTCTACCATTCGATAGCCATTCTGGCACAGCGTATCCGCTAGACCGGGCGGATCTCCGAAGCTAGATTGCGAACGGCTTGATTCCTGCTAGCGCTCGGTTGTCTGCATCCCTCATGTCAATCGTTTGCCAAATCTCATCCTAGGAGCACCAAATATGAAATCTGCTTGGGCAAGAACAATCTGTCGCCTGTTGGTCGTGCTGATGGTCTGGACCCCGTATCAGGTCGCGCAGGCCGGCATGATCGGCACCGATCAGGCCGCGGCGCCTTCCTCGCAGGCTGACCGTGCAGCGGTGCTGAGCTTCGTCTCGCGCGCCGACGTGGCGGGCCAGCTCGGGTCCATGGGTCTCGACGCTGCGACGGCGAAGGACCGCGTCGCCGCGATGACCGACGCCGAAGTGGCGTACCTCGCCGGCAGAATCGAGCAGCTGCCTGCGGGCGCCGACACCGGCGGTGTTATCCTCCTCATCCTCATCATCGCCGCGATCTGGTGGGTCTGGAAACGCTAACGCACCTCGGCCGCAAGACCGCACAGAACGCCCGCCTGATCGCGGGCGTTCTTGTTTGCGCCTGCGCGCTCGCGCTGTCCGGTTGCGCGAGCCTGTGGCCTCAGACCGCGGAGCTGCGCCGCGCCCTGCCGCAAGGCATTCCGGAAAAAACCGAGCTGCGCGAAGTGCCCTTTTTCCCCCAGGAGGAATACCAGTGCGGCCCGGCCGCGCTCGCGACCGTGCTTGCGGCCTCCGGGGCGAAGGTGGCGCCGGAGGAGCTCGTGCCGCAGGTTTATCTTCCGGAGCGCAAAGGCAGCCTCCAGGTGGAGATGCTCGCGGCGGCCCGCCGGCACGGCCGGGTCTCGTACCAGCTCGCGCCGCGCCTCGAAGACCTGCTGCGCGAACTCGCCGCGGGCAACCCGGTGATCGTGCTGCAGAACCTCGGCGTGAGCGATGGCTGGCATTACGCGGTCGCGGTCGGCTACGACTACGACAGCGGCATGCTCATCCTGCGCTCCGGCATCACCGAGCGGGACCTGATGCCCTTCACCGCGCACGAGATCGTCTGGAAGCGCAGCGGCTATTGGGCGATGGTCGCGCTGCCGCCCGATCGCATCGCGGCCACCGCCGATGAGAGCCGCTGGCTGAGCGCCGTGGCGGCGATGGAGCGAACCGGAGATGCGGCGAACGCTCGCCTTGCGTATGGCACCTTCCTGAAGCGCTGGCCCGAGAACGTGAGCGCGGCCATCGGGCTCGCCAATGCGCACTATGCGTTGGGTGCGCTGCCCGACGCCGAGCGGGTGCTGCGCGACGCCATGAAGCGCGCGCCCGATTCGGTGATCGTGCTCAACAACCTCGCGCAGACCCTCTCCGACCAGGGAAAGAACGAAGAGGCGCTGCCGCTCATCGAGCGTGCCGTCGAGCGCACCGGCGCGACAAGCAGCCCCTATTCGAAGGCCGTGCGGGAAACGCGCGACAGCATCCGCCGCCGTCTCGCCGGCAAATAGGCAGCGTCAGGCCGCGAGGGTAAGGGGGTCTTGCGCCGCAAGGACCGGTGGGACCGGGCAGTCAAGCGTCGCCGCGATAGCGCGCAGCAACTCGGCTTCCGCGATCCGCAGCCTGCCGTCGGCCATGACGGTCTCCACGCAAGCGCGCAGCAGCGCCGGCTTGGCGAAGGGTGCGAGCAACCGCAGCCGCTCGAGCGACGCCGCAACGCTCGCGCTCGTGAGCTTCCCGGTATCCGATGGCGCCTCCCATCCGAGCTCGAGCACGCGTGCACCCGCGGCGAACGCCTTCGCCGAGTCGTCACCCGAGACGCGCGCAACCAGCGACAACAGCGCACGAGCGTCATCCGCAATCTCCTCGACCCGGCGGTAACGCGTTGCGATCGGCTCTCCTGCGCCCTCGCGCAGGCGCTGCCGCAGAAGAGTCAGCAGGACGAACTCGTGCAGCGTTACGCGCGCGTCGCGCTCCACCAGCGACGCGAATTCTGTCAGGAACCGATCACGCTGCTGTTGCGGCTGGGCCTTCAGGGCCGGCAGCGCGAGCTCGGCCAGCATTAACACAGATTGCCGAGCGAGCGCCTGGACCTCGCCGGCGAGGTCGCCCGCCCGATCGGAGAATCCGCCCAGGGCATAGAGCACCCGCTCGGCTTCCGGAGCGCTGCGCAACGCCTGGCGCAGCCGCGGAGGCAGGCTTTCGAGCAGGCGCCGGCTGAAATCGACGTGCTCGCGGGTCGGCCGGCCAACACTCGCCACCACCTCGGCCGGCCCCGTTCGCACGTTCTTCACGACGTTCCCCGCGCCGTCGAGTACCGCGACTTCGGCGCGGCGGCCGTGCCGCCGGACGCGGTAGTCCTCGCGCAGGAAGCGAGGATGCACCCGGCGGATGCGCTCGTCGATCGGCGGGTGGGTGGCGAAGCCGAACCAGTTTCCGACGGCTGGCGCAAAGAACATGTGCGCGAGCCCCGGCGCGTGTGCGGCGAGCACGGCGGTGCGCGCGTGCAGGGCGACGATCGAGTCGAGCGCGCCCGCGATCGCGTCGGCGTTACGCGTGAACTGCACGCTTGCCGCGTCGGCGAGGAGCTCGCGCTGGCGCGAGACCGCGGCCCGGATTGCGCTTGCGGCCAGCGTGCCGGGAAAGCCGACAAACGCGACCACCGCTGCGAAGAGCGCGGCGAACGCCGCCGGACTGCCCTCATCGCCCGCGGCCCGCTGGGCCCGCGCTGAAGCGAAAAACAGCGCCTCCGCCTTGTCGCCGAGCCAGGTGAGGCCGGCGAGCAGCGCGGCCAGGCGCAGGTTGAGCGCCATGTCGCCGTTCAGGATGTGGCTGAACTCGTGTCCCATGACGCCCTGCAGCTCGTCGCGAGAGAGCTTGTCGATCGCGCCCGCGGTGACGACGATCACGGCCTCGTTCGGCGAATACCCGGCGACCAGGGCGTTGACCGCGTCCTCTTGCCGGATGACGTACACCGGCGGCACGGCGACGCCCGACGCGATCGACATCTCATCCACCACGTTGAGGAGCTTGCGCTCGGCCGGCGAGGCTCGCTCGGGGTCGACGTACGAGGCGCCGAGCAGGTCGGCGACTGCGTGTCCGCCTTCGCGAAACTGCCACATGCGGGACGCGGAGACCCAAAGGATGCACCCGCCAACGAGCGCGGCGACGGCGAGGGCGAGCCGCCACGACAAGAGCGCGCCCAGCGCGGCATAGCTCGCCACGGTGAGCGCCACTGCAACCAGGTACCAGAGTACGAGCCAGCGGGAGGTGCTGCGGCTGTGCTCCTGCTGTTCGAAGAAATCCAAGCTACCGCAGCGAGACCTTCGGCGCGACGCGCTGCTCGGAGGACTCGGTCGCTTGCAGCAGCTCCGCCGGCGCGAACCCGAGCAGCCGGGCGAAGAGATTGTCGGGGAAGGACTCTAACCGGGTGTTGTACTGCATCACCGAGTCGTTGTAGGCCTGGCGGGCGAATGCGACCTTGTTCTCGGTGCTGGTGAGCTCCTCCTGCAGCGTGGCCACGCTTTCGTTTGCCTTGAGGTCGGGATAGCTCTCGAAGAGGGCAACCAGCCGGCCGAGGGCGCCGCCGAGGGCGCCTTCGGCGTGCGCCAGGCCGTGCATTGCCGCCGGGTCGCCCGGCGCCGCGAGCGCGCGTTGCGCCGCGCTGACGGCGCTGCCGCGGGCCTGCACCACTTCGTCGAGCGTCTGGCGCTCGTGCTGCAGGTAGCCCTTGACCGACTCGACCAGATTCGGGATCAGGTCGTAGCGGCGCCTGAGCTGGACATCGATCTGCGCAAACGCGTTCTTGAAGCGGTTGCGCAGCACGACCAGGCCGTTGTAGATGGCCATCGCCCACACCGCTGCGGCGATTGCCATCGCCAGGATGATCCAGGCCCCCATTCCCTTTGGCTCCGTTTGCCTTGTGCTTACTATAGCGCATGCACCGTTTCCTCACCCGCGCGCTGCGGGCCGAGCGGCACGAGCTGCCCGCACTCGCCTGGGCGTTTGCGTATTTCTTCCTGCTTCTCTCGAGCTACTACGTGCTGCGCCCGGTGCGCGACGCGCTCGCGGTCGAGCTCGGCGCGCAGGCGCTGAAGCAGCTCTTCACCGCCACGCTTGCTGCAATGCTCGCCCTGGTGCCGGTATTCGGCTGGCTGGCGTCGCGTCTGCCGCGCGCGCGGCTGCTGCCCGCGGTGTACGCGTTCTTCGTGGTCAACCTGCTCGCCTTCGCGCTCGAGCTGAATGCGCGTGTGTTTTTCGTGTGGCTCAGCGTCTTCAACCTGTTCGTGGTCTCGGTGTTCTGGAGCTTCATGTCGGACATCTTCGACGCCCGGCAGGCGGCGCGCCTGTACGGCACGATCGCGGCCGGCGGCAGCTGCGGCGCGATCGCCGGCCCGCTGATCGCGGCGCTGGTCCCCCAGAGCAGGGTGCTCCTGATCCTCAGCGCTCTGCTCCTCGCCGCGACCATCGTGTGCATCCGGGCCCTTGCACGCTGGGCAAGAGCGCATCCGCGCGCGACCGAGCCGCCCGCGGAGGCGCCGCTCGGCGGCTCGATCCTCGCCGGCGCGCGCGCCGCGCTGACCTCGCCATTTCTGCTCGCGATCTGCGGCTACCTCCTCTGCTATACCGCGCTGTCGACCGCGCTCTACTTCCAGCAGGTCGAAATCGTACGCGACGCGGTCCCCGACCCCCAGCAGCGCACGCGCCTCTTCGCCTCGGTCGACTTCGTGGTGAACGGGCTCACGCTCGTGATCCAGGTGCTCGCCTTCTCGCGCCTGGCGGGCCTCCTCGGACCGCCCGGCATGCTGGCCGCCGTGCCCCTGCTTTCGGTGGCGGGCTTCGTCTGGCTCGGCGCGATTCCTACGCTCACCGTCCTCATCGCCTTCGGCATCGTCCGCAGGGTGGGCGAATTCGCGATCTCCAAGCCGGCGCGCGAAGCGCTGTTTACCGTGGTGCCGCGCGAGGAGCGCTACAAGGCGAAGAATTTCATCGACACGGTGGTCTATCGCGGCGGAGATGCGCTTGCAGGCTGGGTCTTTGCAGGGGTGTCGGCCTTCGCGGCCGCCGCCCTTGCCGCCGGATGGACGGGGCTCGCGGTGTTCCTGGGCGTTAGAATGAAAACATGGACCCGCGACGACGCGCGCTCATCGCCGCGCTTGCAGCGACAGCGGTAGGCCGGGCCCGAGCGGACTCCCGCATCATGCTGAAACGCATCCCGTCCTCAGGGGAGGCGCTGCCCGCCATCGGCATCGGCACGTGGCAGACCTTCGACGTGCGCGGCGATCCCGCCGCGCTGGCGCCGCTGCGCGAAGTGCTCAAGGCGTTCTCCGCGGCGGGCGGCCGCGTGGTCGACTCCTCGCCGATGTACGGCGCAGCCGAATCGGTCGTCGGTGCGCTCACGGCGGAGCTCGGCCTGCGCGACAAGCTCTTCATGGCGACCAAGGTCTGGACCCACGGGCGAGACCAGGGCGTGCGGCAAATCGAGGAGTCGTTCCGGCGCATGCGCGTGGAGCGCATGGACCTTCTTCAGGTGCACAACCTGGCCGACGTCGAGACGCACACGCGCACGTTGAAGGAAATGAAGGCGAGCCAGCGCGTCCGCTACATCGGAATCACCCACTACACCGCATCGGCCTACGGCGAAATCGAGCGCCTGCTGAAAACTCAGCAATACGACTTTCTCCAGATCAACTACTCGCTTGGCGAGCGGGAGGCCGAGCAGCGCCTTCTTCCCCTCGCGCAGGAGCGAAATGTCGCGGTCATCGCCAACCGCCCGTTCGCGGAGGGCGCGCTTTTCGGCCGGGTAAAGGGTAAATCCCTGCCTGCCTGGGCCGCCGAGCTCGGCATCCAGAGCTGGGCGCAGTTCTTTCTCAAGTGGATCGTGTCGCACCCGGCGCTCACCTGCGTCATTCCGGCGACCGCCAAGCCGGAGCACATCCGCGACAATGTCGCCGCCGGGTCCGGCCCGTTCCCCGATGCTTCGACCCGGACCAAGATGGCCCAGTACTTCGATTCCCTGTAAAGCCGCTAGAATTTATCCAACATTCCGAGGGGGATCGTCATGAGATTCGGGCTTCCGAGCGGCATCGTGGCCGCGGCGCTTGCCGTTTTGCTTCCTGCCGGCGCCCAGGCAGCCGATCGAATCAAGGTCGGCTTTATCAGCACGCTGTCCGGGCCGAGCGCGGCGCTCGGCGTCGACATCCGCGACGGCTTCCAGCTCGCGGTGAAGATGGCGGGCGGCAGGCTCGGCGGCCTGCCCGCCGAGGTGCTGGTGGGCGACGACCAGTTCAAGCCCGAAGTGGGCCGCCAGCTCGCCGAGAAGAACGTGCGCCTGGACAAGGTGAACTTCCTCACCGGCATGGTGTTCTCCAACATCATGCTGGCGTCGGTTCCGGTGGCTTTCGAGAACAAGATCATCTACGTCAGCCCCAACGCCGCGCCCTCCCCCTTCGCTGGCAAGCAGTGCAATCCGTACCTCTTCGTCGCCTCGTGGCCGAACGACGCCTACCACGAGGCCGCGGGCCAGCATGCGACCAACCGCGGCTACAAGAGCGCGTATCTCATCGCGCCGAACTACCAGGCCGGCAAGGACTCCCTGACGGGTTTCAAGCGCTTCTACAAGGGCCAAGTCGCCGCCGAGGTCTACACCCAGCTCGGCCAGCTCGACTACTCGGCGGAGCTCGCGCAGGTGCGCGCAGCAAAACCCGATGCGCTCTACATCTTCCTGCCCGGCGGCATGGGCATCAACTTCATCAAGCAGTTCGTCGCCGCGGGCCTCTCGAAGGACGTGCCGCTCATCGTGCCGGGATTCGGCTCGGACCAGGACATCATCCGGCCGGTCGGCGACGCCATGCTCGGTCTCTTCGACACGGCGCACTGGGCTCCGGATTTCGACAATGCGGCCAACAAAAAATTCGTCGCC
>JBJMWH010000443.1:0-5414 GCA_045810245.1 Burkholderiales bacterium
ACGGATCTCCGAGGCGAAGAACACCGAGCCGCCGCTTTCGCAGTAATACAGCGGCTTCTCGCCGAAGCGATCGCGCGCGAGCAGCAGTCGCTCCTTGCGCGCATCCCAAAGCGCGAATGCAAATGCGCCCGAAAGCCGCGCCACGACCTCGGTATCGCGGCTGCGGTAGGCGCGCAGGAGCGCCTCGGCATTGTCGATTTCGCCGTCCAGGACGAGGCCGATCTCGGCGGCGGCATCGCAGCAGGGCGCGCCTGCGCCCTCGGAGTCGCCGAGTGCAAGGCGCCGCTGCCCGAGCACCACGCGGTGGCGCGCGCCTTGGAAAGCGCAGGCGCCGACGCCGTCGGGTCCGCGATGCGCGAGCGCGGCGAGCACCGCGCCCATCGCGCCGTCCTCGGGCGCAAGGTGGGGTTTCGCCATCCAGCCGGCGATGCCGGACATGCTGGTTTCCTAATTGGCCGGCTTGTGTGCGGCCGGGACGCCGAACGAGGCGAGGCCGATGCCGGCGTAGAGCTCCTCGAGCCGCGCGAGCGAGCGCTCCGGCGCATGGCGCAGCCGCACCGACTCGCGTGCCGCCGCCCCGATGCGCGCGGCCAGGTTGGGCTCGATGAGGAGCTTGCGCAGCAGCCGCTGGAGAGTCCAGACGTCGCCCGGCGCGCAGAGGAAGCCGTTCACCCCATCGACCAGCACCTCGGGAATGCCGCCCACAGGCGAAGCGACCACCGGCAGCCCCGCCGCCATGGCCTCGAGCAGGCTCGTGGGCAGCGCTTCGTCGTACGAGGGCAGCGCGAACACCGCCGCGCTTTCGAGCAGCGCGCGCTTGCCGGAGGGCCCGACCCAACCGGTGAACTTCACGGCGTCGGCGATGCCCAGCGACTCGGCGTGACGCGCGACCGCGGCGCGGTCGCCGTCGCCCGCGCAGAGCAGGCGCACGTCAGGCACCGCTGGGCGCAGCGCCGAGATGGCCTCGAGCACGTCGAACACACCCCGGGCCGCTTCGAGGCTGCCGAGGAAGAGCACCAGATTGGGCTGGCGTGCGGCGGCCGGCGCTTCGAGCGCCACCACCGGATCCGGTACGCAGGCCACCTGCGCGCGCCGCGCGACGCCGCGCAGCCAGGTGCGCAGCGATTCGCACGGCACGACGACGCAGGCAGCGTTTTCGAGGAACAACCGCAATGCATGACGTCCGGGCGCGCCGGCGCCGTCGTAAAAGCGCTCGAACCCGGCGCCGTGCAGGTGCACGATGAACGGACAGCGCGCGGCCGACGCGAGCGCCATGAAAAGCGCTTCGCGCCAGAACGCAGGTCCCGCTGCAGCGTGCACGTGGACCGCGAGGTTGCGCTCCTGGACGAGCAGCATGGCGAAGCTGCGCACGGCGCCAAGGGTTCCTTTGAGCCCTTCGCCACAGGTGGCGACGAACTCGATCGGCCAGCGCTTGAACAGGCCCCGCTCGCGGTAGATCTCGATCAGGCCGGCGACGGCCCCGTGCGTGCCCGGCGCGGGCCCGAGCATGACCAAGCGTGGATTCACAGGCGCCATACGCTCACCCCCTCGCGGCGGAACGCGGCCGCGTCGCAGATCGATTTCACGTCGATGAGGCAGCCGCGGCGCACGAGCTTCTCGAGGTACGCCGCGGGCCCGAGCTCGAGGAACGCCCGGTGCGGCACCGCGACGATGAGCGCGTCCGCCGCCGGGAGGTCCTTCCAGGCGCACAGCCGGACCCCGTACTCGACGAGCGCCTCCTCGGCGCTCGCCAGCGGGTCGTGCACATAGGTCTGGACGCCGAACTCGTGCAGCTCGCGCACGATGTCGATCACCTTCGAATTGCGGATGTCCGGCACGTTCTCCTTGAACGTGAGGCCGAGAAGGTTGACGCGCGCGCCCTTGATGTTGCGCCCGGCGTGGATCATCTGCTGCACGGTCTTGCGCGCGATATGGCTGCCCATGCCGTCGTTGATGCGCCGGCCGGCGAGGATGACCTCGGGGTGGTAGCCCGCGAGCTCCGCCTTGTAGGTGAGATAGTAGGGATCGACACCGATGCAGTGGCCGCCGACAAGCCCCGGGCGGAACTGCAGGAAGTTCCACTTCGTGCCCGCGGCGTTCAGCACCTCCGCGGTGTCGAGGCCGAGCTTCTCGAAGATGATGGCGAGCTCGTTCACGAACGCGATGTTGAGGTCGCGCTGGGTGTTCTCGATCGCCTTGGCGGCCTCGGCGACCTTGATCGACGGCGCGCGGTAGACCCCCGCCTTCACCACCGAGCCGTAGAGCTGGGCGACCTTTTCGAGCGTCCCGGCGTCGTCGCCGGACACCACTTTGAGAATCTTGGTGAAGGTATGCTCGCGGTCGCCAGGGTTGATGCGCTCCGGCGAGTAGCCGACGTGAAAGTCCTGGCGCCAGCGCATCCCCGAGTGCTTCTCCAGGATCGGCACGCATACTTCCTCGGTGCAGCCCGGGTACACGGTGGATTCGTAGACCACGACGGCGCCGGCCTTCATGTGGCGGCCGACGGTCGCGCTCGCCGCCTCGAGGGGAGCGAGATCGGGCTGGCGCGCCGCGTTGATCGGCGTGGGCACGGCGACGATGATGAAGTCGGCCTGGGCGAGTTCCGCGGCGTCGGCGGTGGCGCGCAGGTGGTTCGCCGCCATCAGCTCGGTGGTGGAAATCTCGCCGGTCGCGTCGACCTGGTGGCGCAGGCTGTCGACGCGCTTGCGCGAGAGGTCGTAGCCGATGGTGCGGCGCTCCTTGCCGAAGGCGGTTGCGACGGGCAAGCCCACGTACCCCAGGCCGACGACCGCGACCGTGGGTAGCGCCGCGTCGGCGGCCTGCCTGGCGGGCGCAACGGGCGCCGGCTGCGGCGGGAATTCGAGGATTTCAGACATGCGCGAGCCTCCTTGGCTCCGCTGGGAGCATGTGGGCGATGTACCAGTCGATGGTCTGCTCGAGGCCGGAGCGCAGGCTGAACGTCGGCCGGTAGCCGAGAAGCCGCGCGGCCTTGGCGACGTCGGCGCGCGAAAGCAGCATGTCGCCGCGACGAGGTGCGCGGTGCAGCGCCCGCACGTCGGCCAGATGCGGCAGGCGTGCAGCTACGCTCGCGCGCATGATCTCGAAGAGCTCGGTGAGCGTGGTCTGCTCGCCGACCGCCACGTTGTAGGCCTGGCCGAGCGCCTGCGCATCCTGCACCGTCGCCGCGAGCAGATTCGCCTGCACCACGTTGTCGACATGGCAATAGTCGCGTGCGCAGGATCCGTCGCCGTTCACGTAGGCCGGCTCGCCTCGCAGCAGCGCGCCGATCCAGGCCGGGATCACGGACGCGTACGGGCCGTCGGGATCCTGGCGCGGACCGAACACGTTGAAGTAGCGCAGCCCGACGCTGCGGAAGCCGTAACAGGCGGCGAATACGTCGGCGTAGAGCTCATTGATGCGCTTGGACAGGCCGTAAGGCGACATCGCGCGTCCGATCTCGGACTCGACCTTGGGCAGCGCGGGATGGTCGCCGTAGACCGCGCTCGAGCTCGCGTAGACCATCCGATCGGCGCCGGCATCGCGCGCCGCGAGGAGCATGTTGAGAAAGCCGTTGACGTTGCTGTCGTGAGTGCGCAGCGGCTTGTCGATGGAGCGCGGCACGCTGCCCAGGCCCGCCTGGTGCAGCACCACGTCGACCGATTCGCATGCCGCGGCGCAGGTGTCGAGCGAGCGGATGTCGCCCTCGATGAAGCGCAAGCTCTTCCAGCGCGCCTCGCCCACGGCCTCGCGCACCAGGCCCAGGTTGTCACGCTTGCCGGTCGAGAAATTGTCGAGGCCCACCACCTTCTGATCGAGCCCGAGGAGCTGCTCGACGAGGTGCGAGCCGATGAAGCCGGCCGCCCCGGTCACGAGCCAGGTGCTTGCGCCTGCCCTAATGCGCTGGCGCGCTTCTTCGTAGGTTGTCACGTTGTCTCCATTTCGTTTCGAGCTTCAGAAGGGTGGTCTCGTAGCGCTCGACCATCGCGCGCTCGGAAAAGCGCGCCACGACGAGCTCGCGCGCGGCCGCGCCCATGCCAGCGCGCCGTGCCGGGTCGGCGAGCTCGGCGAGCCGCTGCACCAGCGCCGGCGTATCGCCGAGCGGGAACAGAAAGCCGTTTTCGCCGTTGAACACCATCTCGGCGGCGCCGCCGATGTCGGAGTGCACCACGGGGCGGCCGAGCGCCATCGCCTCGAGCGCGGCCAGCGAGAAGGTTTCGATGGTGGTGCTGCACAGGACCGCCGTGTCGCAGGCGGCGAGGTAGGGCCGCACGTCCTGCTGGAAGCCGGTGATCCGCACGTCGTCCATCAGGCGGGCCGCGCGCGCGCGCGCCTCGATCGCCGGGCGCATCGGGCCGTCGCCGATCACCAGCGCGCGCGCCGGGACACCGTGCGAACGCAGCGCCGCGACCGCGTCGATCAGCTGGACATGGTTCTTTTCGGGGCGCAGCGCCGCGCAGATGCCGATCACATAGTCGTCCTTGGCGTAGCCGAGGAGCGCCCTCATTCGGGCCGCCGCCTCCACGCCTGCCGGCTTCCAGTATTCCGGGTCGACGCCGTTGTGGATCACCAGGTTGGACCGCGCGGCGACCTTGCGCGGCAGCCAGTAGCGGCTCTGCGCGTCGCAGACAAACACGAGGCATTCGGCGGCCCAGAAGAAGGGCCGGTAATAGAGCATCTGCAGCCATTCCTTCGCGCCGAGGAGAAGCGTGGTGTGGAAGGTGACGGCAAGCGGCGCGCGCACACCCGAGCGCCGCATGGCGAGAAAGGCGTACAGCATCGAATAAGGATTGGCCGTAACCACGACGCTCGGGCGCACCTGCCTGAAGAAATCAGCAAGCGCCTGCACGGCGCTCAGGTCGAGGTAGCGGCCGGCGTGCAGGCAGCGCACGCTCGCCGCGCCACGCAGCCGCTCGAGCTGGCCGGGGTCGTCCTTGATATAGACCGCGTGGCACTCGTGGCCGCGCTCGGCGAGCCGGTTGGTCAGGGTGATCGAATGGCGCTCGGCGCCCCCGAACCCGAGCGTGGCGGTGATGAACACGGCCCTCATGCCCGCTCCTTGGAGATGCGCAGGCCGAGCAGCGCGCCGCGCAGATTGGTCGCCGCGTACGCCGCGCCGAGGATCGCCGCGCCCACCGCGAGGCGCAGCGCCGGCGGCGCGCCCGAAAGAAATTGCATCACCGCGCCCCAGGCGAGCGCTGCGGACAGCGCGGCGAGGACGAAGGTCCTCGCGAGCCCGCCCCAGTCCTGCAGTTCCGCGAACCTGGTGCCCGTGAGCCTTGCGATGCGCCTGAGGGTCAGGGCGCGGTCGAAGTAGATGGCGAGCACGCTGCCCGCCGCCGCGCCGGCGAGCCCGAAGTGGTGGGCGCCGAACCAGCTCACCGCCACCGAAAGGGCGAGGGCCGCGCCGGTGACCC
>JBJMWH010000444.1:0-13558 GCA_045810245.1 Burkholderiales bacterium
GATCCACTTCGACCGAAGCGCAGACAGGCCGCTGCGGATGTCGATGCGCGCGCCGGGATCGGTATAGGGCCCCGAGGTGTCGTAGACGGTGAGCGCGGGGTTGCCGCCGGTCTGCGCGATCTCGCGCATCGGCACGCGCAGTGCCCCGACGTAGACTTTCTTCGAGCTCGGCAGGGGCTGGACGGCCGCCTCGTCGACGTGCGCGGTGGCGGCTAGAAACTTCGGATTGGCGTTCATGGCGTTTTCCTACGGCGGGATGACCCGCATCAGGTTCGAAGGGTTTGTCTCACCGTCTCCACCCGGAGCCGGACCCCCAACGCAAGAGCGGTGATTATAATCCGCGTGCCCATGGATCTAGAGCAGGCGCGAATGAATATGGTCGAGCAGCAGATCCGCACCTGGGAGGTGCTGGATCAGGAAGTGCTCGACCTGCTTTACGTCATCCCGCGCGAGGAGTTCGTGCCGCAAGCGCACCGCGCCCTCGCCTTCGCCGACCTCGAGCTCCCCCTTGAGGAAGGAACGAAGGCAGGCTACGGCGAGCGCATGTGGCAGCCCAAGCTCGAGGCCCGGGTGCTGCAGGAGCTCGCCCTGAAGCGCACCGACCGCGTGCTGGAGGTGGGCACCGGGAGCGGCTATCTCAGCGCGCTGATGGCGTACCGCGCGGCCGAGGTGTGCTCGGTCGAGATTCGCGCCGCGCTCGCCGACTTCGGCAGGCGCAATCTCGAGCGCCACGGCGCGGACAACGTGGTGCTGGAGATCGGCGACGCCGCGCGCGGCTGGGCGCGGCATGCGCCTTACGACGCGATCGTGCTGACGGGCTCGACGCCGATCCTGCCGCAGGCGTTCCTCGATCAGCTCGCCCCGGGAGGGCGCCTTTTCGCGGTGGTGGGCGAGGCCCCGGCGATGCGCGCGCGCCTCGTGACCTGCGCCGCTCCCGGCGTCTCGAGCAGCGTGGATCTCTTCGAGACGGTCCTGCGGCCGCTGGCGAACGCCGAGCAGCCGACGGGTTTCCGCTTCTGACATGGAACGGATCACCCCGGGCGAGCTCGCCGCATGGCTCGCCGACGAGCGCCGCGAAAAACCGCTGCTTCTCGACGTGCGCGAGCCGTGGGAACACGAAAAAGCGCGCATCGACGGTTCGACCCTGATGCCGATGCGCGAGCTGCCGTCGAGGATCGGACAGATCGACGAGGACAAGGAGGTGGTGGCGATCTGCCATCACGGCGGACGCAGCATGCAGGTGGCGATGTTCCTCGAAAAGCAGGGCTTCAAGCGCGTGCACAACCTCGTGGGGGGCATCGATGCCTGGTCTCGCACCGTCGACCCGGCGGTTCCGCTTTACTGAGAAGTGGGGTCTTGCGAACCGGGGTCTGACCCCGGTTCATCTCTTTTGGGGTCTGACCCCGATTCTTTTCGCGTTCAACGCCGCGGCCGAGGACCTGATGCAGGTCTATCGCGATGCGCAGCGCTACGACGCGGTCTACTCCGCGGCGCGCCAGACGCTCGCCGCCGGACGCGAGCGCCTGCCGCAGGGGCGCGCGCTGCTCCTGCCGACGCTCAACCTCTCGGGGAACGCGCAGCGCGCGCGCGTCGAGTCCGACTCGCGCGATCCGTCGGTGACGCCGAGCTTCAACCGCGACCCGCGCACCCTCGGCTACACCGTGACCTTCGCCCAGCCGCTCTACCGGCCGCAGAACTATCTCCAGTACAAGCAATCCGAGCTCCAGGTGATGCAGGCCGAGGCGAACTTCGCCCAGGCGGGCCAGGACCTCATCGTGCGCACCGCGCAGGCGTATTTCGACGTCCTCGCCGCCCTCGACACGCTCGAGGTGGTGCGCGCGCAAAAGGCCGCCACCGGCGAGCAGCTCGCGGCGGCGAAGCGCAACTTCGAAGTCGGCACGGCCACCATCACCGACACGCACGAGGCGCAGTCGCGCTTCGACCTGATCGGCGCCCAGGAGATCGCCGCGCTGAACGACCTCCAGAGCAAGCACCAGGCGCTGCAGCTCATCGCCGGCAAAGCCTACAAGGAGCTGAAGGGGCTGCGCCCCGAGGTGAAGCTCGCGCCGCCGAACCCGGAGAACATGGAAAGCTGGGTCGAGCTGTCGGAGAAGCAGGGCTATCCGGTGCAGACCGCCGAGGCGGGCGCCGAGATCGCCGCGCTGGAAGCGAGACGCCAGCGCGCCGGGCACCTGCCGACCCTCGACGCCGTCGCCACCTACGGCCAGACCGGCCAGACCGCGTCCAGCACCTCGACCGCGAGCGCGACCGGTGCCGATGTCACGACCGCCACCATCGGGCTGCAATTCGCGATTCCGCTCTACCAGGGAGGGGCGATCAGCTCGCGCGAGCGCGAGGCCGCGGCGCTGTCCCTCAAGTCCAGGGACGATCTCGAGAACGCCCGGCGCACCGCCGCGGTCTCCACGCGGCAGAACTACCTCCTCGTGATCAACGGCATCTCCGCGATCGCGGCGCTCGAGCAGGCTTTGATCTCCTCGCAGAGCTCGCTCGATTCGAACAAGCTCGGCTACGAGGTGGGCGTGCGCATCAACATCGACGTCCTCAACGCCCAGCAGCAGCTCTTTTCGACGCGCCGCGACCTCGCGGTGGCGCGCTACAACACCATCGTCAACCAGCTGAAGCTCAAGTCCCTCGCCGCGAGCCTGCGCGAGGAGGACCTCGAAGAGGTCAACCGCGTTCTCGGGCCTTAGACTTCAAGGCTTCCAGGCAAACGGCGAGCTGGCGCTGAGCGGCGCCGCGGTGCGCCTCGCAGAACTTCTTCCCCGCCTGCGCCATGGCGCGCCTGCGCTCCTCGTCGCGCAGCAGCTCGCTCGCGCTCGCGATGGCCGCGCGCGGGTCACCTGCCTGAAGCGCGGCGCCTGCCTCGAGCGCCAACGCGGTCGCTTCGCTGAAATTGAACATGTGCGGGCCGACGACCACCGGCGTGCCCGCGGCGAGCGACTCGATCAGGTTCTGCCCGCCCAGCGGCAGGAACGAGCCGCCGATCACCGCGACGTCGGCCGCGGCGTAATAGAAGGCCATTTCCCCCATGGTGTCGCCCAGGTGCACGCGGTCGGTGGCTGCGGGGACCGGGTTGCGCGTGCGGCGCGACTGCGCGAGCTGCGCCACCTCGTCGAAGCGTTGAGGATGACGCGGTACCACCAAGGTCAGCACTTCGGCGGGCAGCAAGTCGAGGTGCTGAAGCAGAAGCTTCTCTTCATTCTCCCGGGTACTGGCGAGAAGCAGCACCGGGCGGCCCAGCGCCGCGCGCCAGGCGCGCCCGGCGCAGAGCTGAGCGGGGTTGGGCGCCGCATCGAACTTGAGGTTTCCGCTCACCTGGACGCGCAGCGCGCCGAGCGAGCGCAGCCGCTGGGCGTCCGCAGCGCTCTGCGCGCACACCGCCGTGAGCGCCGCGAATGCCGGCCGCGTCAAGCCGCTCAAGCGCGCGTAGCCGCGGGCGGACTTCTCCGACATGCGCGCGTTCGCCAGCACGAGCGGAATGCCGCTCGCGGCGCAGGCGTCGATCAGGTTGGGCCACACCTCCGTCTCCATGAGGACGCCCAGACGCGGCCTGAAATAGCCGAGGAAGCGCTGGACCGCCGCGGGCAGGTCGTACGGAACGAAGCTCGCTTCGATGGAGTCGCCATAGACCTGCCGCAGGGTCTCGCGCCCCGCCGCGGTGGTGCAGGTCATGAGGATGCGGTGGTCGGGAAGCGCCCCCTGCAGCGCCCGCACCAGGGGCGCGGCCGCGCGCGCCTCGCCCACGGAGACCGCGTGCACCCAGACCAGCCGCGCGGCTTTCGGCAGCGCATAGCGGCCGAGGCGCTGGGCGATATTGCGCCGGTATCCCGGCTCGCGCCGGCCGCGCCACCACAGGCGCAGCAGGATGAGCGGCATGCACACGGCAAGCAGCGTGCTGTACAGGCGCCTCATTGGAGCGCCTGGCGTAGCGCCTGGAGCACCTCCACGACCTGCGGCGCTCGGCCCTGCGCGCCGACGTTGCGCGCGCGCCGCGCCCCGTACAGGCCGGTGAGCGCCGGATCCGAGCCGCAGAAGATCGCCACCGCCGGAGCGCCGAAGGCGGCCGCCAGGTGCGACAGGCCGCTGTCCAGCCCGACAACGCTTCTTGCTCCGGCGAGCAGCCGGGCGAGCGCCTCCAGCGTCATCTTCTCCGCAACCAGCGCCTCGCCCACGCCGTGCGCGATGCGCTCGGCGCGGGCGCGCTCCTGCGAATTTCCCCAGGGAAGCACCACGGGCTCCCCGAGCGCGCGACCGAGCTCGATCCAGCGCGCCTCCGGCCACAGCTTGTCGGCGCGGCTGGTCATCGTCAGCAGCACCGAATAGGAGACCGGAAGCCCCGGCGGCGCGAGCGCCGGCGAGCGCAGTCCGTAGTCCAGGTCGGGCTGCAAGGCGACGCCTAGCGAAGCGGCGGTCAGGCGGCGGTTGCGCTCGACCGCGTGCAGGGCGCGTGGCACCGGATGCGTGCGCTCATAGAAGAACGCCGCGAACGGCTCGCGCACGCTGGCGCGGTCCATGCCGTGCCGCGGCCCGGTTGCGCAGCGGGCAATGAGGGCGCTCTTGAGAAGGCCTTGCGTATCGATCACGGCGTCGTAGCGCTGCGCCGCGAGCGCGGCGCGCAGCGCGGCGACTTCGCTCCAGACCGAGCGCTTCCACAGCGCGCCGCGCCAGCGACGCACCGCGACCGGAATGACCCGCTCGACGCAGGCGTGCATCCGCGCGATCCCGGCGAAGCTTTCCTCGACCACCCAGTCGATTCTCGCCCCGTGAACCGCGCGCGCCGCATCGGAGACGGCCGGGCACTGATGCACCACGTCCCCCAGGGAGGAGGTCTTGACGAAAAGAAATCGCTTACTTGTTGACAAAAGACTCGTAGGTCGACCGCAAGCCCTCGGCCAGCGGGATGCGCGGCTGCCAGCCCAAAGAGCGCACGATCGCGATGTCGAGGAGCTTCTGCGGCGTGCCGTCGGGCTTGGAGCCGTCGTAGACGATCTCGGCGCGGCTTCCGGCTGCCGCGCGCACCGCCGCGGCCAGCTCGGCGATCGTCTGGTCCTCGCCGCAGCCGACGTTCACGAGCGGCGCACGCCCGGCACCGAGGCGCGTGCGTACGTCGGCGGAATGTTCGACCAGGTGGATGCAGGCGTCGGCCATGTCATCGCTATGAAGGAATTCGCGCCGCGGCGTGCCGGTCCCCCAGACCGTGACCGAACGCTCGTTGCGCAGCTTGGCCTCGTGGAACTTGCGCATCAGCGCGGGCAGCACGTGGCTCGTCTGCAGGTCGTAGTTGTCCCCGGGCCCGTAAAGATTCGTCGGCATGGCGCACAGGTAGCGCGTGCCGTACTGGCGGTTGTAGGACCAGCACATCTCGATGCCGGCGATCTTGGCGATCGCGTAGGGACGATTGGTGGGCTCGAGCGGCCCCGTGAGAAGAAACTCTTCCTTGATCGGCTGCGGGCAGTCGCGCGGGTAGATGCAGGAGGAGCCGAGAAACAGAAGCTCGCCCACGCCGGCGCGAAACGCCTCGTGGATGACGTTGGTCTGGATGGCGAGGTTGTCGTGGATGAACTGTGCGGGATAGGTAGCGTTGGCGAGGATCCCGCCGGCTTTTGCCGCCGCGAGCAGCACCACCTCGGGCTTCTCGCGGCCGAAGAATTCGCGCACCGCCGCGCCCTCCGCCAGGTCGAGCTCGGCGTGAGTGCGGGTAATCAGGTTGCGGTAGCCCTTTGAGCGCAGCCGCCGCACCAGCGCGGAGCCCGCGAGGCCGCGGTGGCCCGCGACGTAGATCCGCGTTTCGGGACTCACCGTGCGCTACTCGCGGCGCTCGTGGACCGTGTGTCCGTGCCGCCGCGCGAGATCCTCGCGCTCCGCCAGGCGCAGGTCGTGCTCCATCATCTCGGCGACCAGCTCGCGGAAACCGGTTCGCGGCTTCCAGCCGAGCTGCCGGCGCGCCTTGGTCGCGTCGCCGAGCAGGGTATCGACCTCCGAGGGCCGCAGATAGCGCGGATCCATGCGCACCACGCTCTGCCCCGCCTTGGCCGACGGCCAACGCTGGGAGGCGCGCGCGAGCACGCCCACCTCGTCCGCGCCCTTGCCTTTCCAGTCGAGCTGCAGGTCGATCTGGGCGGCGGCCGCCTCGATGAACTCCCGCACGCTGTGGCTCTCACCCGTGGCGATGACGTAGTCCTCCGCGGTCGGCTGCTGGAGCATCAGCCACTGGGCTTCGACGTAGTCCCTCGCATGTCCCCAGTCGCGCCGCGCGTTCAGGTTGCCGATGTAGAGACAGTCCTGCACTCCCAGGGCGATGCGCGCGAGCGCGCGCGTGGCCTTTCGGGTGACGAAGGTCTCCCCGCGCATCGGCGACTCGTGGTTGAAGAGGATGCCGTTGCACGCGAACATGCCGTAGGCCTCGCGGTAATTCACTGTCTGGTAGAAGCCGAACGCCTTGGCGCAGGCGTACGGGCTTCGCGGGTGAAACGGCGTTGTTTCCTTCTGCGGGGACTCGGCGACCTTGCCGTAGAGCTCGGAGGTCGACGCCTGGTAGAAGCGGGTCTTCCGATCCATTCCGAGAATGCGCATCGCCTCGAGCAGCCGGAGCGCACCGAGCGCATCGGAGTTCGCGGTGTACTCGGGCTCCTCGAAGGACACGGCGACGTGGCTCTGCGCGCCGAGGTTGTAGACCTCGTCGGGCTGCGCGTCCTGCAGCACCCGCACGAGGCTCGAGCTGTCCGTCAGGTCGCCGTAGTGCAGGATGAACCTGCGGCCGTGCACGTGCGGATCCTGGTACAGGTGGTCGATGCGCTCGGTGTTGAAGAGCGAGGTGCGCCGCTTGATGCCGTGGACCGTGTAGCCCTTCTGCAGCAGAAGCTCGGCGAGATAGGCGCCGTCCTGGCCGGTAATGCCGCTGATCAGGGCGACTTTGGGCTTTTGCATGGCGGCCGGATTAGAATAGTGAGCGCCGATTCTACGGCGCATTTCCATTCAACACACTTGAACGCACCGCAGTCAGCGCTCTCCGCAGTCCTCATCACCCGCAACGCCGCCAATGTTCTCGAGCCCTGCCTCGAAAGCCTGCGTTTCGTCGACGAGATCGTCGTGGTCGACTCGGGAAGCGGCGACGGCACCGCCGAGCTCGCCGCGCGTTACGGCGCGCGCGTGGTGCAGAAGGAATGGCTGGGCTTCGGCCGGCAAAAGCAGTTCGCGGTGGAGCAGGCCCGCAACGACTGGGTGCTGTGCCTGGACGCCGACGAGCGCGTTTCGGCCGAGCTCGCCGCGAGCATCAACGCGGCGCTCGCCGCGCCGGTCTCCCCGGTGTACCGCATGGCGCGGCGCAACCGCTTCCTCGGCCGCTGGCTCGCCCACGGCGAGGGCTACCCCGACTGGAGCCCGCGGCTTTTCAACCGCATGAACGCCCGCTGGAGCGACGACCTGGTCCACGAGAAGGTCCTGTTCGCAGTCACGCCCGGTACGCTCCAGGGCGACCTGATGCACGATTCCACCGACGACCTCACGCGCTACCTCGAGCGGCAGAACCGCTATACCACGCTCGCCGCGCGCCAGGCGTTCGAACGCGGCGTGAGCGCGAGCGCCGCGCACCTCATGCTTTCGCCGATGGTGCGCTTCCTCAAGTTCTATATCCTGCGCCTGGGATTCCTCGACGGCGTCCCGGGCCTGCTGCACATCTCCATCGGCTGCATGAACAGCTACATGAAATACGCCAAGCTGATCGAGCTGCGCAAGGCGGAGCAGGGGTGAAGGTCCTCGTCACCGGGGTCGCCGGTTTCATCGGCATGCATTGCGCCCGGCGTCTCACCGGGCGCGGCGACCAGGTCGTCGGCGTCGACAACCTTTCGCCGTATTACTCGGTGCAGCTCAAGCGCGATCGACTGCAGCAGCTCGATATCGCTTTTCACCATCTCGACATCGCGAACGCGGCCGATCTTCAGAAAGTCTTCGAAGCGGCGAAACCCGAGGCGGTATTGCATCTCGCCGCGCAGCCCGGGGTGCGGTACTCGCTCGAGAACCCGGCGGTTTATATCCAGGCGAATCTGGTCGGCTTCGCCAACCTCCTCGAATGCTGCCGGCAGCACCCGCCGAGGCACCTCGTGTTCGCGTCGAGCTCGAGCGTCTACGGCAACAATCCCGAGCTGCCGTGGTCGGAGCGCCAGAACGTCGATCATCCGGTGAGCCTCTACGCGGCGACGAAGAAGTCCAACGAGCTGATGGCGCACGCCTACAGCCACCTTTTCGGGCTGAACGCCACCGGCCTGCGCTACTTCACCGTGTACGGCCCGTGGGGACGGCCGGACATGTCGCCGATGCTCTTCGCCAGCGCCATCCTGGACGACAAGCCGATTGCGGTCTTCAATCACGGCGACATGCAGCGCGACTTCACCTACGTCGACGACATCGTGGAGGGCAGCCTGCGCGTGCTCGACCGTCCGCAGCGCTACGGCGTCTACAACATCGGCAACCATCAGCCCGTGGGGCTGCTCGACTACATTGCCGCGCTCGAGCGCGCGCTTGGAAAGAAGGCGCGCCTCGACATGAAGCCCATGCAACCGGGGGACGTCAAGGCCACCTACGCCGACACCACGGCCCTCGCGCAGGCGGTCGGGTTCGCCCCTTCGACGCCGCTCGAGCAGGGCCTGCAGCGCTTCGCCGACTGGTTCAGGCAGTACTACGGCCGCGCGTGAAGCGCCTCTTTCTCCTCGCGCTCCTCGCCGGCTGCACGGTCGCCGACACGCCCTATCCGATCGGGTGGGATCCCATCCCGGCGCCGGCGGCCGAGGATTGCCGGCAATTCGAGGGCACCTATGCCGATCGCGGCGAGGCGTTCGGCCAGACGGCGCAGCCTTCGCTCACGCGGGAGCTCTTCGGCGCCGACAGCCCATGGGAAAAGGCAAGCAGCGTGCGCCTTGCGTTCGCGGCCGAAGACTCGGTCGAGGTCAACGTCGCCGGCGAGGGCCTGAAGCCCGAGACGCGACGCTTCAGCCTCAAGGCGGGCGAGGCCCGCTGCGACCGCGGCAGGCTGACGCTCGTGGCCAAGCGCTGGGTCGCCTCGGACCTCATGTCGGGCCGGGAGAGCGTGGAGATCGAGCTCAGCCAGTCCGATCCGTTCCTGGTCGCGCACGTGTACGAGTCGATTACCGGCGTCATGTTCCTGGTGGTTCCGCTCTCCGGTGAAAGCGCGCGCTGGTACCGCTTCCCGCGGCTCAAGCCGTGAGCGCGCCATGAGACCCGCGGAGCCGAAACCCGAAGCTCTGCTTCCGCTGCACTGGTGGCGCCTCAAGCGCAGCGTAGGGCGGCGCTGGCGCGAGTGGCGGCTGCCGGCGGGATTCGAGCGCCTGGGCACCAAGTACGGCGGCTGGTGGATCTACGCCCCGGCAGTGCGCGCGAATCCCCTGCTGGTCGACTGCGGGCTCGGCACGGACATCAGCTTTCCCGGGGCATTTCTCAAGCGCTTCGGCGGTCGGGTGGTGGGGGTCGACCCCAATCCCGCCGCGCTCGAATACGCCCGTGCGCATTTGCCGCCCGGCATGGAGGTACGCGCCGCGGCTTTCTGGTCGGACGCGGGCCGGGAGCTGACGTTCCACTTGCCGCGTCCCCTCGCCGAGCTTCCGGAAGGCGCCGACGGCGTCTCCGGAAGCCTGCTCTCCACGCATGGCTACGCCGGCAAGGACACGCTCGTGGTCCGCACGAGCTCCCTGGCCGAAATACTCAAGGCAAGCGGGCGCGAGGACTGCGACATCCTGAAGCTCGATATCGAGGGCGCCGAGTACGATGTGCTGGAAGCCTATTGCGCAGGCGGCGAAGTGCGGCGCGCGCGCCAGCTGCTGGTCGAGTTCCATCACCATTGCACCGACCGCACGCTCGAAGACACACGCCGCTGCATCGCGCGGCTCGAGGCGAGCGGATTCAGCCTGCGGCACACCGAGGACCGAAATTGCGTGTTCCTGCGGAACGGCTAGATCCGCAGCTCGAGCCGCGCCGCATCCTGGTCATCAACGTGGCGCGCATCGGCGACACGCTGCTCGTGACCCCGGCGCTGCGGGCGCTGGCAGCGAAGTGGCCCGCCGCCGCCATCACGTTCCTCGGCCATCCCAAGCGGGTGGAGGTGATGCAGCACCTGCCGTTCCTCGCCGCGGTCGGACCCATCAGCAAGCAGCGCGCGGCCTGGCGCGGCTGGCTTTCGCGCCGGCATTTCGATCTCGCCCTGGTCTACGGCTTCGACCGCGCTCTGGTCTCGTATGCCCTTCGCGTTGCGCGAAACGTCGTGGCTTTCAGGCAGGGCAACCGGGCGCTCGAGCGCCGGCTCCTGCGCTGCGTCGAGCCCCCGGGGTTCCAAAGCGATCACGCGGTGCCGATGCGCCTGTCGCTCACCCGCGCGCTCGGCCTGCCCGATGCGGGGCTGGGCCTTTCCTATGCGGTGACGATGGCAGAACGCGACGCCGCGCGCGCGCTGCTTTCGGAGAAGGAGCTCCGGGCGGCGCGCCCGCTGGTCGGACTGCAGCTGCGGGCATTCCCGACCAAGGCCTGGCGCGACTGGCCGATCGAGCACTTCGCGGCGCTGTGCCGCCGCATCCTGGAGCGCTGGCCCGGCGCACACTTCGTTCTCTTCGGCGGCAGCGAAGACCGGCCGCGGACCGAGGAACTGACGCGCCTCCTGCCCCGGCACGCCACCTCGCTCGCAGGGGTGCTCGGGTTGCGGCAAGCCGCCGCGGTGATGAACGAGCTTCACCTCTTCATCGGCCTGGACAGCGGTCCCACCCACATCGTCGGCGCGCTCGAGGTGCCGCTGATCGGCCTCTACCACTGCCTGACGCCCAGCCGCGTCATCAAGCCGCTGGGGCGAGCCGGTGTTCACGTGGTCGACCATCCCCTGGGACGCGGCTGCAGCGAGGCGACCCCGATGGGCGACATACCGGTGCAAGCGGTGTGGGAGAAAGTACTGGAGGCCCTCGCTGCCCACCCAGCCTAACGCGCCGAAGGCCAAAGTGCTCCATCTGATCACCCGCCTTCCGGTCGGTGGAGCGGAAAAGGTGCTGGTCGATGTGGTTCGCAGGCTCGATCCGGCGCGATACGAATCGCTGGTCTGCTGCATCCAGGCGAAAGGCGAGCTCGCCGCGGAGCTCGAGAAATCGGGCGTGCGCGTGCTCTGCCTGAACCGGATGCAGTCGAAGCGGTTCGATTGGCGCGCGGTGCGCGACCTGACGCGGCTGCTGCGCGCTGAACGGGTCGCCTTGCTGCACTCGCACCTGTACCACGCCAACCTGTACGGACGCATCGCCGCGCTCCTCGCCCGGGTGCCGGCCGTGGCCACGGTCCACAACGTGTACACGCGGAGCAAAATTCACCGCAGGCTCCTCAACCGGCTGCTGGCCCACGCCACGGCGCGAGTGATTGCGGTGTCCGACGAGATCCGCGGCGACCTGATTGCGCAGGACCGGATCGACGCGCGAAAGGTGGTGGTCATCCACAACGGCATCGACGTGCGCCGCGTCGAGAGCACGCTGACGCACGCACAGGCGCGCGCCCGTCTGGGAATAGGCGAGAACGAGCTAGCGCTCGGCTGCGTAGCGAGGCTGGAGCAGCAGAAGGGGCACCGGTTCCTGCTGGAAGCGTGCGCGGCGCTGAGGCAGGACGCCGAAGTCGGGCCGCGGCTGCGGCTGCTGGTGGTGGGCGACGGGCGCCTGCGGGGCGATCTGGAGACGCGGGCCGGGGCTTTGGGTCTGGCATCATCGGCGTCGTTTCTCGGAACCCGCCAGGATGTCCCCGACATTCTGCGGGCGCTCGACATCTACGTCATGCCGTCGCTGTGGGAAGGACTTTCCATCGCCATGCTGGAAGCGATGGCGGCGGGCCTGCCCATCGTGATCAGCGATGTGAGCGGTGCCGCGCAGGCACTGGGTGACAACGAGCACGGCGTCCGGGTGCCGCCGGGCGACGCCGCCGCCCTCGCCGGCGCGCTGCGCTCGCTGGCCGGGGACCCGGGCCGCAGGCGCGCGCTTGCGATGTCGGCGCGACAGCGCGTGCAGGAGCGCTTCTCGATCGATGCGATGATGTCGCAGCTCACTTCCATCTATGACGATGCGCTCGCCGGCCGGCATGCCTGAGCGTGCATCGCCCGCGGCTTCCGATCGACCCCGCATCCTCGTGATCCGGCGCGACAACATCGGCGATCTGGTTTGCGCGACGCCGCTCCTGGCGGCAATTCGCCGGCGCTATCCGCGCTCGCACATCGCCGCGCTGGTCAACAGCTACAACGCAGGGGTCCTCGGCCGCAATCCCGATGTCGACGCCGTGCACGCCTACACCAAGCTCAAGCACCGCAGTGCGAACGAATCGTGGCTCGGGACAGTCCTCGGGAGCCTGCGCCTGTTCCGCGCGCTGCGCGAGCCGCGCTTCGACCACGTGATCCTCGCCAAGTCGGGCTTCGACCGCCACGGGCTGGCGATGGCGCGCCGCCTGCGTGCGCGCAACATCGTCGGCTTCGCGCCCGAGGAGCCGGTCGATCAGGACCTGCACGAGGTCGAAATCATGATGAAGCTCGCCGCTCGCATCGGCGTCACGGAGCCGCCGGGCCCGGTGCGCGTGTTCGCGGCGCCGGAGCGCGCCGCGCGCTGGAGGGAGCGCCTTCCGGGCGGTCCGCGGCGCTGGGTGGCGCTGCATATCAGCGCGCGCAAGGCGGAGAAGACCTGGCCGGCGGCGAGCTTCGTGGAGCTCGCGCAGCGGCTCGGCCGGGACCGCAGCGTCGGCTTCGTCCTCCTGTGGGCGCCCGGCCCGGCAGACGACCCGCGCCATCCCGGCGACGACGAGCGCGCCGCCGAAGTCGCGCGCGCCGCGCCCGGGGGTTTCTCCCTCCTCCCCGCGCGGACCGAATCGCTCGAAGACCTGATCGCCGCGTTGTCCCTGTGCTGCGGCTTCATCGGCTCCGACGGCGGCGCCATGCACCTCGCGGCGGGACTCGGATTGCCGGTCGTCGCGCTGTTCGAGAACATCGCCTCGAAGCAGCGCCACTGGCACCCCTGGCATGTCCCTTACCAGATCATTTCACCGGATACGGGCGATTTCAGCACCATCCGCGTGGATCGCGTCGAAGAAGCCTGGAACCGGCTTTCCGGGTCCGCGTCATGAGCGTCCAGACCGCATTGGCTTCAGTCGCGGCGATGTTCCTGGCCACTTCCCTCTTTGCGCACACAGTGGCGCTGCGGCTGGCGCTTCTGATCGCCGGCGCCGCGCTTGCCGGCATAGCAGTATGGCGCCATCGCAGCGCCGTGCGCGTGCTGCCGCCGATCTGGCTGGCTTTCCTGCTGTGGGCTGCGTGGGCTTGGCTCTCGGTCGTCTGGTCGGTCGAGCCGCAGCGCACGCTCAAGGAGCTCACCAACGAGATCGTCTATACCGGCGCCGCGCTCTGGATGTGCTTCATCGCCGCCCAGGCTGCGAATTCAGCGCGCATCGTCATTCCGGTCGTCGGCGCCGCCGCCGCCGCCGTCATGGCGATTGGGTTGCGCGAGTTCACCATGGGTTGGGAACGCTATCT
>JBJMWH010000445.1:0-8861 GCA_045810245.1 Burkholderiales bacterium
AGTGAGGAAATGGATGAGGGACACCGTGGTCTCGGAGCCGAAAACCGGCTCCGGCAAACGCATCTGCTGATAGCAGTTGTTCATCCGCCACTGCATCGTGATGAAGCCGCTCGTCGAGATGCGGTAGGCCGGCCAGCTCGCCACCACGCTGCGCGCGTTTTCGGGCTTGACGAGCACCGGCAGCTCCTGCAGCCGGATGCGCTTGCCTTCCTCGCCATGGCAGCTGGTGCAGGCAAAGTCCCAGGAGCCGGCGCGGTGGTAGTAGAGCGCTCTGCCGAGCTCGTAGGCCGCCTTCTCCTTCGGATGGCTCTCGCCCGCAACCATCTTCATCCCGCGTGACTGCGCCGCGACGTAGGCCGAAAGCGACTCCATCTCGGAGGGCCGGTCGGCGTTTCCGAAGACCCGCTGCGTCGCCTCCTCGCGGCTGCGCCCCTGCAGGTTGATCATGCAGTGGAGCAGACGCGTCTCCAGGTCCATGACGCGGTCCGCGTCCTTGAAGTAGCGTGGCAGCGTTGCATAGGCTCCCTTGAGCACGCCCGGTCCCAGACCGAGGTCGCATTTCTCGAGCGACACCTGGTTGGGCCCCTGGGGTTTCTTCCACAGCGTTTCACCCTCGAGCTCGAACAACTCCGCCGGGCTGCCTTCGCTCACCATCTCGCGGTAGCGCTCGATTTCCTTCTTGACGTCCTGGGCCGCCGTCGGCGCGCAGACCGCAAAGGAGGCGAGCAGCATCCGTGCGAAGGCGCGATTCACGCGACTGCCGTCTCGATCTGGTTCGACTCGCCCTGGTTGTCGAGCCAGGCGACTTCGACCTTGTCGCCCTTGGCGCCGCCCTTGAGCCGGAACGAGAACACCGGGTTGCGCGACACGGCCTGGCTCACCTCGGCCTCGATCACCACGCGTCCGTTCAGCTTCACGGTAATGTTCTGGATGAAGTGCAGCGGCTGGCCGCTTTGGGCAGTCGTCATGGGATGGGTCATCAGCACGCGAATCTCAGTAGTGCCGCCGGCACCGGCGGTATTTCCGCCGGCGAGCGTCGCCCGCATTTTCATGGGTCCGGCCATATCAGCCTCCGCAGCCGCCGATCGTCACCTTCACCTCCCGCGTGGCGCTGTAGTGCCGGCCGCCGGCCGCCGCGACCACGCGCACATCGGCGGTCTCGGCCATTTTCACGTTCAGCTTTACGTGCGGCAGCGCGCCTTCCTTGAATTCGAACCGGGCGGCGAGCGGGAACGGATTCTTCTCCAGCACCACGGCAAGCGAGCTCGTGCCCGGAATGTTGCTCGTGATCTCGATCGGCACGACCGCGCCGTTCTCGGCGATCTGCGGCGCGTCGATCACGATATCCCTCGACGGTACCGGGTTCGCGGCGCCGATTCCTTTCAATGCGTCCTGCGGCGTCTTGGCGCCGAACGCGCTCTCGTTCCACGCCGCGAGCGCCGCGAGCGGCTTCGCGAGCCACGCGGCGAGCGCGCCGAGCAGGGTCCTGCGCAAACGGTTCATCGGGTCTCCCAAGGCGGGCGTATTCTAGCGAACCGAGCGGCGGAATACCCCTGATTTGCCTCCGAGTTTTTCTTCGAGCCTGAGGCTGCCGAGGGTCATGCCACGGTCCGCCGCCTTCACCATGTCGTAGATCGTCAGCAGCCCCACCGCCGCGGCGGTAAGAGCTTCCATTTCCACGCCGGTGGGGCCGCGGCACTCGACGCGCGCGCACACCACGATTGCAGCCGGCTTCTTCTTCAGCTCGAAGTCGACCGTCACGCGGCTCACGGCGATGGGATGCGCGAGCGGAATGAGCTCCGGCACGCGCTTCGCGGCCTGGATGGCGGCAATGCGCGCCACCCCGAGCACGTCGCCCTTCTTCGCCCGGCCGGAAGCGATCAGGCGCAATGTCGCAGGATTCATCGCGATGCGCCCGGAAGCGGTCGCGACCCGATGGGTCGCCTCCTTGGCCCCCACGTCCACCATATGGGCTGCGCCCCTCGCGTCGAAGTGGGTGAGGCGCTGCCGTGTCAGCTTCCTTGCCATGCCCGGCGTTATGATAAACACATGCGCGCTATTGCCTTTCGCGCTTTGGGGCTTATTGCCGCGGCGCTGATCGTCCTGGCGCCGCGGGCGTGGGCGCAGTCGGCGCTGCCCGACCTGGGCAGCGTGGGCGACCTCGAGCTTTCCCCGCAGATGGAGCGGCGGCTGGGCGAGAGCATCGTACGCGAAATGCGGCGCGATCCCCAGTTCATCGACGATCCCGAGCTCTCGGAATACCTCGGCACGATCGGCGCGCGCCTGTCCCAGGCCATGGGCGCGCGGCAGGACTTCGAGTTCTTCGGCGTGCGCGACCCCACCATCAACGCGTTCGCGCTACCCGGCGGCTTCGTCGGCGTGCACACCGGGCTCATCGCCGCGGCCGACAGCGAGTCGGAGCTCGCCTCGGTGCTCGCGCACGAGCTTTCGCACGTGACGCAGCGGCACATCGCGCGCATGCTGGGGCAGCAGAAGCAGATGCAGCTGCCGGTGCTCGCGGCCATGGCGGCGGCGCTGCTTCTCGGACGCGCCCGGCCCGACCTCGCCGGCGGCGCGAGCGTAGCGGTGCAAGGGGCCGCGGCCTCCGCGCAGCTCGCGTACTCGCGCGACTTCGAGCGCGACGCCGACCGCACCGGCCTGCAGGCGCTGGTCGCCGCCGGCTACGACCCGCGCGCGATGGCGGTGTTCTTCGAGAAAATGCAGCGTTCGCAGCGCGTGTCCGACGACGGCACGCTGCCGGGATACCTGCGCACCCACCCGGTGACCACCGAGCGTATCGCGGACGCGCAGAACAGGGTCGCCGCGCTGCCCTACAAGCAGCATCCGGACAGCGCCGAATTCCATTTCGTGCGGGCGAAGCTGCGCTCGGAGAGCGGCGACGCGCAGGACACGGTGACGCTCTTCGAGCGCGCCGTGAGCGAGAAGCGCTACGCCAACGAAGCTGCCGCCCGCTATGGGCTGGTCAGCGCGCTGCTGCGCGCGCGGCGCGTCCAGGCCGCCGGCGCCGAGATGGCGAAGCTCCGCGCCACCGGAGCGTCGAGCCCGATGGTGGATGCGCTCGAGGCGCGCGTGCGCCAGGCGAACAACGACGTCGCGGGCGCGGAGAAGGTGCTCGCTCAGGCGCGCGCGCGCTATCCGACTTCGCGGGCGCTGCTCTATGGGCAGGCCGAAGTCCTCCAGGACGCCTCGCGCCACGAGCAGGCGATCGCGCTCCTCAACGAGGCGGTGCGCAACTCTCCAGGCGACCCGCGGCTGAGGGCACTGCAGTCGCGATCGTACGCCGCGCTCGGCAAGCGTCTGCTGCAGCACCAGGCGCAGGGCGAGTACTACGCGCTGCAGGGCAGCGTACCCGCCGCCATCGAGCAGCTGCAGCTCGCACGCGGCGCGGGCGACGGCGACTTCTACCAGCTTTCCGTGGTCGACGCGCGCCTCAAGGAGCTGCGCGCACAGCAGTCCGCCGACGCCAAGCGCTAGGTCTGCGGCCCTGCGCCGCGCTGGCGCTGCGGCGGTTCGAAGTACGCCTCGTAGAGAAGATCGAAGGTCTTTTCCGCCTCGGCCAGGAGCTCGTCGTCGTTCTGCGCCCGGCGCACCGCGCCTTGCAGGAGCGTCTGCACGCCGGCCGCCTCCTGCACCGGGGCGCCGCCGGCTTCGAGATAGTGGACGATGGCGCCGATCCTCGCGATCGCCTGATTGGCGCCGAGCTGCAGCTGGCGCATGATTTCCTCGTACGCGATGAGCGCGTCGCCCGCGGCGAAATGCGCGCCTTCGAAGCCGAAGCCGATCGCCTCCGGCGGCGCCGCGCCGGCGTCTTCGAGCCACATCATTTTCGCTTCCGGGTCGACAAAGCGGCGCACCAGCCAGGCGCTTGCCAGCCGGTCGGCCCACAGGGGCTTGCGCGTCACCCAGGTGCGGCCGTGGAGCTTCCCGCCCGTGCCGATGAAATTGGGCGCCTTGGAGAAATACAGCTTGCGGATCTCCTGGTCGGCATCCGCGAGCGCCTGCTGCGCGCGCGCTTTGGCCGGCCTCGGGAAGAAGTCGAGCGCGGAAATGGCCTCGAAGTCGCGGCGCTGCTTGAGCAGCACGCGCGCGAGCACGCTCGGGTCGCTGTGGCCGAATCCGAGCCGCAGACCCTCCACGATCTTCACCAGGTCCTCGTACTGCGCCGAGCGATCGAAGAGCCGGCGAAAGGCCTCGTTCTGCGCCTGCGAGGTCGCCGCGACGCGCAGCGCGTAGGCGGTGCCGCCTTCCCCGCCGATATGTGCGGCGAGCTCGTCCAGGGATTTGCGGTTGGCCGGCGTGTCCGGAAGCGCGTAGGCGCCTTCGCGCAGCACGCCCGCGCCGAGCGATTCGAGCTTGCGCAGCACGCGCATGCGCGCCGACGGGTCCTCCGTCGGGAGCTGTGCCACCATGACGAGCCAGGGATCCATCCTTTTTATCATCTTATACTGCGACTTGACCCGAACCGCCCATGAACTTCGACAAGGAACTCGACGCGCGCGGGCTGAATTGCCCGCTTCCCATCCTGCGCACGAAGAAGGCGCTCACCGATCTGCGCTCGGGGCAGGTGCTGAAGGTGCTCGCCACCGACCCCGGATCGGTGAAGGATTTCCAGACCTTCGCGCGCCAGACCGGCCACGAGCTGCTGTCGCATGACGAGGCCAACCGAGAATTCACTTTCTTCATGAAGAAAAAGTGAGGCCGGCGGCTTCCATCGCCGCGTCCGCGGTTGTCGTCCTCTCGATGCCATTCGCCGCGGCGCAGTCGACCTTTACCGTTCGGGTGCTCACGCCCGAGACGGCGCTGAAGGCGGCGCAGGCTGCGCTCAAGAAATGCCGCGACAGCGGCTATCAGGCGACGATCGCGGTGGTCGACCGGATGGGCGTGCTGCAGGTGCTGCTGCGCGACCGCTTCGCCGGGCCGCATACGCTCGACTTGGCGCGCGCCAAGGCCTACACCGCGGCGAGCTTTCGCACCGATACCGCCGCCCTCGCCGAGGCCACGCAGCCGGGCCGGCCGCAGAGCGGCCTGCGCAATCGGCCCGATGTGGTCGCCGTCGGCGGCGGCCTGATGATCGAGGCCGGCGGCTCCCTCCTCGGCGGGATCGGCGTATCGGGCGCGCCGGGCGGCAAGGAAGACGACCTCTGCGCAGCGGCCGGGATCGAAGCGATCCGCGAGGACATCGAGCTCTGATCGGCATCCATCTTGCTTGGCGCCGCGCACGGCTTGGCGCAGTACGAAGTATGAAATAATCGATTGCATGATGGCGCGCTGGATCCGGCTCGGTGCATGCGAGCCGCTCGAATTCGAAGAGCTGTACTCGCGGCTCGCCGCGGCGCAGGCCAAGACCGCCGCGCCCGCCCTCATTTGGGCGCAGGCGCAAACGCACTATCTCTTCGCGCTCATCGCTCCGCGGCGCCTCGCTCCCGGGCGCGTCTCACGCTGGGTTTCCTGGGCGCTCGCGCCGGCGGTCGCCACCTATCGCCAGTTCGGCCTCGCAGCGTATCTCCAGGACGAAGCCATGTGGCTGCACGGCCGCAGCATCGCCGCCAGCAGCGCGGGCGCGATCGGCGAATGCGCGGTGGTGGCGTCGAGCTTCCTGCTGCAGTTTCCGGCGAAGTGCGTCGCCGTGCCCTCGCGCGATCTGGAGGACGCGTTCCGCATGCGCCTCGAGGCGCAGCACGGCTGGCAGTTCGATCATTCCTGGCCCACCGAGCCCGAGCGCAGCTTCGGTCAAGTTCCGAGCTTCTCGTAGACCGGGCGGATGGCGCGTCCGATCGCCGGCAGCTGGGTGCGGTAGAAGGCGGCGGCCGCGACCCCGGCGAGCCCGCAGATGAGCAGCGTGTGCGGCGGCCCGATGCGCTCGGCCACCCAGCCGGTGGCGAGCGCGCCCAGCGGCGTCATGCCGATGAACGACATCACATAGAGCGAGGCGACGCGCCCGCGCAGCTCGTCGGGCACGATGCTCTGCAGCACCGTGTTGGACGATGCAGCGGTGAGCATCAGCCCGAGCCCCACGAAGTAAAGCGCCGGCAGCGCGAGCCACAGCGTGCTGGAGAGCGAGAACACGCACAGCGCCGCCCCCGCCAGCGCCACCGTCCGGCCGATCAGACGGAACAGCCCGCGGATCCCCGTGCGCAGCGCGAGGTAGACCATCCCGGTCAGGGCGCCGAGCCCGGCGGCGGAAATGAGGAGCCCGAGCATGCCCGAGTCGCCGTGGAACGCCTCGCGCGCGAACCAGGGCATCATCGACGCGTAGGAGCCCACGGTGAGGCTCGCCGAGGTGAGGAGCAGCAGCGCAGAGCGCGACGGGAGGAAACCGTACGCGTAGCGCGTCCCCGCCATGAGCTGGTCGAGAATTCCAAAACCCGCGGAATGCGGCGGGCGAGGGTGGGACGGGATCCTGGACAAGGCGAACAGCATGGCGAAGTACGAGGCGGTGTTCGCGCCGAAGCCCCAACGCTCGCCGAGCGCGGCGATCAGCACTCCGCCCGCCATCGGGCCCACGAAGCGTGCGAGGTTCATCATGATGGAGTTGAGCGCGATCGCGCTCGGCAGGTCGGCGCGTCCGCCGACCAGCTGGATCAGGATCGACTGCCGCGCCGGCGCGTCCCAGGCGTTCACCAGGCCGAGCACCAGATTGCCGGCGATCAGGTGCCACGGCTGAACCACGCCCAGCGCGACCACGGCGAACATCGCGCTCGCCTGTAGCGCGGCGATGGAATTCGTGACCATGAGGAGGCGCCGCCGGTCGAAGCGATCGACGAACACGCCCGCGACCGGCGCCAGCACCAGAAACGGGATCTGCTGGGCGAACGCCGCGACTCCGAGCAGAAGCGTCGAACCCGACAGGTGATACACGAGCCAGCTCGTCGCGATCGTCTGCAGCCAGGTGCCGATCTGCGACACGCCCTGGCCGGCGAAGAACCAGCGGAAGTCGCGGTGCCGCAGGGCGCGCAGGCCGTGCGGCAGCTTCACTTGCGGCCGCGAAGCTTCTGCAGCTGCTCCTGCAGCTTGGAGAGCGTCTCTTCGGAATCGGACAGGCGTTTTCGTTCCTGTCCGACCACGTTCGCCGGCGCGCGTTCGACGAACGAGGCGTTGGCCAGCTTCGCCTTGAACTGCGCGACCTGTGCGCTGACGCGGGCAATCTCCTTCGCGATGCGCTCGCTCTCGAGCGCCGGGTCGACTTCCTTGTGCAGCATGATGCGCGCGTCGCCCACCACCGCCACCGGTGCGGTTGAATCGGGCAGCTCCTTCACCTGCCTCACTTCTTCCAGCCGCGCGAGGGCCTGCAGGGCGGAGAGCGCCGCATCAACGTCAGCGACGGGAGGTGCGGCCGTCGTGTAGAGCGGCAACTTGTCGCCCGGCGGGATCTTCGCTGCGCTGCGCAGGTTGCGCGCCGCCATGGTCCACTCCTTGAGCACCGCCATGTCGCGCTCGGCGATCTCGTCGATCTTTTCCGGCTGCGACTTCGGATACGGCTGCAGCATGACCGTCGCGCCTTTCTTGCCGGCAAGCGGGGCGACCTTCTGCCAGAGCTCCTCGGTGATGAACGGCGTGATGGGATGCAGCAGGCGCAGCGCGGTCTCGAGGACGCGCACCAGGGTGCGACGCGTGCCGCGCTGCAGCGCCTCGTCGGGACTCTGCAGCTGCAGCTTGGCGAGCTCGACGTACCAGTCGCAGTACTCGTCCCACACGAAGCTGTAGATCGAGGCCGCGACGTTGTCGAAACGGTACTCGGCGAAGCCCTGCTCGGCCGCGGCCTCCACGCGCTGCAGCCGGCTCACGATCCAGCGGTCGACGAAGGAGAGCTTCACCGGCAGCTTCTCGTCCAGGCCGCAGTCCTTGCCTTCGGTATTCATCAGGACGAAGCGCGCCGCGTTCCACAGCTTGTTGCAGAAGTTGCGATAGCCCTCGCAGCGGCTGAGGTCGAAGTTGAGGGTGATCGAGAAGGTGGCGAGCGAGGCGAAGCTGAAGCGCACCGCGTCGGCGCCAAACGCCGGAACGCCGTTCGGGTAGTGGCTCCGCACGTACTTCTCGATGCGCTCCTTGTGCTCGCCCTTCAGCAGCCCGGCGGTGGACTTCTTCAGCAGCCCGTCCATGGAGATGCCGTCGATCAGGTCCAGCGGGTCGAGCGTATTGCCCTTGGACTTCGACATCTTCTCGCCCTCGGCGTCGCGCACGATGGCGTTGATGTAGACGTCCCGAAACGGCACTTTCCGCGTGAAGTGGCGCGCCGCCATGATCATGCGCGCGACCCAGAAGAAGATGATGTCGTTGCCGGTGACGAGAACGTCGGAGGGCAGGAACGTCTCAAGGTCCTTGGTCTGCTCCGGCCAGCCGAGCGAGCTGAACGGCACGAGCTGGGACGAGAACCACGTGTCGAGGACGTCGGGATCTCTTTTGAGCTCCCTGCGCCCGGCTTTCCCCTTTGCTTCTTCTTCGGTACGCGCGACGTAAATCTTGCCGTCCTTGTCGTACCACGCGGGAATCTGATGACCCCACCAGAGCTGCCGAGAGATGCACCAGTCCTGGATCTTTTCCAGCCAATGGTTGTAAGTCGCGGTCCAGTGCTCGGGGATGAACCTCACCTCGCCGCGCTTCACCACCTCGAGCGCGTCCTTCGCCATGCCCTCCATCCTCAAGAACCACTGGTCGGTGAGCATGGGCTCTACGATCGCGTTGGTGCGGCCGGAGCGCGGGACGCGCAGCTTGTACTGCTTTTCCGACACCAGCAGCGATTGCCCCTTCAGGTCCGCGAGGATCTTTTGCCTGGCCTGGAAGCGTTCCAGGCCGCGGTACGCGGCAGGCGCCTGCGCGTTCATGCGCGCATCGAGCGTCAG
>JBJMWH010000446.1:0-3111 GCA_045810245.1 Burkholderiales bacterium
GTTGAATTACAGCTTCCAGTGCGTACTGTTGCGCGCCCTGCGGCGCACGCTCGGTCGGCTGATCACACGCGAGCCGCTCTGGTACGGAAACAAGGAATCGATTCGGCGTTCGCTTTTTTGCAAGTATCCGCACCTGTCATGGGTCGAACTTCGCCGGCCGAGCGAAGCCGAGCCCTATTTGAGGTCCATCCAGCCCGAGCATGCCCCTGATTAAGGCGTCGGAGCCGAAGACGCGCGCGCTGATCCTTCTGGGCGTGGTCTCGTTCGTCGGCCCGCTGCTCGAAATACTGATCACGGGCAAGGTGGAAGACCTCAGCAAGTTCGACCTGGCGACCACGATCGTCTCGATCCCGCTCATTTTCTGGTGGTACCACGTCGACAAGCGCGAGCACGGCTACCAGGCCGGGCCGCTCATGAACGGCGGGATCGTCGCGGTCGCGATCGTGGCGCTGCCCATCTACTTCGTGCGCACGCGCGGCTGGAAGCGCGGCGCGATCGCGACGGCGTTCGCGTTGGGGATCTTTGCGATCCTCCTCGGGCTGGCCGAGCTGGGAGAGCGGATTGGCGGACTCTTCACTTGAGGGCCAGCGCGAGGCCGGAGCCGATCAGCGCGAGGTAGATCGCGCGTTGGAACTGCGCGTCGGTCATCCACCTGAAGAAACGCAATCCGATGACCGCGCCGGCGAGTCCCGGCAGCGCGTAGGCTAGGTGCGCGCCGCCGAGCGCGCCGTGCTGGGGCTTGACGAGGGCGAGCGCGCCCAGCCCGACGAGCTGCATCACCAGGATGTACGGCTGGTACACCGCGCGCTGGGTAACCTTGTCCCATCCGCGCAGGCCGCACCAGATCGTGAGCCAGGTGCCAGGCAACGCGGCGAGCGGCCCGGTGATTCCGCCCAGGGCGCCGATGAGCACGTCCGCGGCGCGGCGCTCGCGGCTCTTCAGGACGATCGGGCGGCGCAGCAGCATGTACAAACCGTAGACGACGAGCGCTGCGCCGATTGCGAGCGCGTAGGCGCGCGGCTCGAGATGCATGAGGAGAACGATCCCAAGAGGCAGCGCGGCCACGCCGCCGAGGATGAACGGCGCGCAGCGCGACCACTGGATCGAGCGCCACAGCCCGGCGACGCTGTAGGCCTGGATGCCGATCGAGGCCGTCATCATGGTCTGCACCGCCTCCACGCCGTTCGGCACGTAATGCAGGATCATCGCGCCGGCGATCGCGGAGAACGCGAAGCCGACGGTGCTCGAGACCATCGCCGCGAGCAGGATGATGGTCGAGACCGTCAGCCATCTCGGCAGGTCTCCCGCCTGAAGCAATGCTGCGAGCTGCTGGAGTTCGGGTTGCAAGGCCACGGCGTCTCCTTCGCGAAAATGCCGCAGACCCTTACGTCGCCTACCGGAATTCGGATCACCCGGCGCCCCAAGTGATCCAACGAGCGCCCGGCTGCGTACTACGTTACAAAACCGCGGAGAACGGCTATGTTGCGACCCTCGATCGACTCACCGCCGGCCTACGCGCCGCGGAGCGTGAGCGCGTGGGGCTGGATGCCTGATTCCCTGTCACGGATCGCCACCGAGCGCAGCGACGGCGCCTTCAGGCGCGTGTTCGAGGAATTCGGCCCCCAGATCCGCCACTACATGATGCGCCACGGCGCCGACGCCGCGACCGCCGAGGAGCTGGCGCAGGAGACGCTGCTCGCGGTCTGGCGCAAGGCCGCGCAGTATTCCGCGGCGAAGGGTACCCCTGCGACCTGGATGTTCTCGATCGCGCGCAACCTCCGCATCGATCGCCTGCGCATGGAAGTCTGCTGGCAGGAGCTCTCCGACGAGGTGGCGGAGGGCACCGCCTCGGAGGAAGCTCCCCCCGACGCCACCGCGTCTGAACGCGAGCGCCAGGCTCGGGTGCAGGCCGCCCTCAGCACGCTGCCCGAAGACCAGCGCGACGTGGTCACGCTCGCCTTCATCGAGGGCTTGCCCCACAACGCCATCGCAGAGCGGTTGTCGCTGCCGCTCGGCACGGTCAAATCGCGCCTGCGCCTCGCCTACCAGAAAGTGCGCGCCGCACTGGAGGATCTCAAATGACCACCATCCGCCACCACCCGGATAGCGCCACGCTCATGAGCTTCGCCGCCGGCGCGCTCGCCGAGCCGCTCGCCGCCGCCTGCTCGGTGCACGCTTCGATGTGCGCCGCATGCCGCGAAGAGCTGCGCGACATGGAGCTCCTCGGCGCCACTCTCCTCGGTACTACCGATCCGGAGGGCGGTCGGGTCAGGGCGCCGGTCAAGCCACTCGCGGCGCAAGAACGGCCACAGCGGGACAGCCTTAACAAGGGACGCGCGAACGAGCTGCCGGCGCCCCTCGCCAGGAAGTACGGCCTCGCCCTCGAGCAGATTCCGTGGAAGCGGCTCGCACCGGGGGTGTGGCAGCATCACCTCGCGCTTTCCTCCGCCGCGCAGGGCGAGCTCTATTTCATCAAGCTCGCCCCCGGCTGCCCGCTGCCGTTGCACGGGCACACCGGCGCGGAGCTCACCGTCGTGCTCACCGGCGCCTTTACCGACGCGAGCGGCGAATTCCGCCGCGGCGACATGCAGGACATCGACAAGATCGAGCATCAGCCCGTCGGCGACGGCGAGGAAGGCTGCATCTGCCTCGTCGCCGCCGAGGGTCCTTACCTGCTCAAGGGCTGAGCGCCCGGGTATATTCCTTCCGGGATATCACCTTGGGAGGCCATCATGATTGCACGCTCGACACCCTTTGCCTTTGCGCTGCTGCTCTGCGCCTGCACGCCAACGCCGCCGGCGCTCCCGCAGGCCGAGGTCCAGGAGTTCGTCAAGGCCTACGTCGCCGCTTTCAATGCCGGCGACGATTCCAGGCTGATGGGGTTGGTCCAGCATGATGCTGCCGCCTCGTCCATCGCTTCGGGCAGGCTCTACCGCGGATGGGATGCGATCAACACATCCTCGAGCGAGAACATCAGCGCGTTCGCCCGCGTATCGGTTTCCCTCGGCGCGGTCGAGGTGACGGCGCTCGGGGCAGATTTGGCCCTCGCGGTCGCCCCAATGGTGGTCACGGCCGAAGGATTTCCGCCCGACGGCGGGCCCAAGCTCACCT
>JBJMWH010000447.1:0-4343 GCA_045810245.1 Burkholderiales bacterium
GTCGAGATCCAGGGCGAACCGAGCCCTTGGGCCCGCGACCGCCTCGAGCGCGAATTCGAGGGCGATTATTTGAAAATGCCCGTCACGCGGGTGTTTCTCGCCGAGTCTGCACGAGTGGGCGTCGGCACCTACGCACCGCACGATCCCACTACGGCAGACATCGCCGACCTCGTGGGCTCCGTGGACCTCTCCAAGGTGGCGCAATTCGGCGACGAAGGCGACCCGCGTGCGTGGTCGTGGACGGGCGCCGTATATGCCGCCAGTCGCGGTGTGCTCGAGATGATCGAGATCCTCAAGGTCAAGCGCGAGTTCCTCTACCTGCTGCTCACGCTCACGCAGGAGAAGAACGTCAAGGTGTCGCGCTTCCCGCTGATCCACCTCGACGAGACCATCCTCGCGCATACCAACCTCGCCGAATTCCGTAAATTCCTGCAGGAAGCGGAGAACGAGGCGCTGCTCGACCGGATGGTGATCATCCAGGTGCCCTATACCCTCTCCTACCGGGAAGAGGCGCGCATCTACAAGAAGCTCACCTCGTCAACCCAGGCGTTCCGCGAGGTGCACCTCGACCCGCACGCGCTGCACACGGCAGCGGTGTTCTCGGTGCTGACGCGGCTCGGCGAGGGCGAGGGCGAGAACGAGCACACGAAGAAAGTGCGCGTCTACGCGGGCGAGGATGTCGAGGGCGTGGCGCAGTCCGAGGTGGAGAAGATCCGCGCCAAGAATCCGGAGGAAGGCCTCGCCGGCGTGTCGCCGCGCTTCGTGATCAACGCGCTGTCGAACGCCATCATCCAGTCGAGCGCGAAGAGCCTTACCACCATGGATGTGCTGATCGCGCTCAAGGACTCGATCGAGTCCGACGTGCGCATCGACGGCAAGAAGAAGCGCAAGTGGATCGATTACCTGGTGACGGTGCGCAAGGACTTCTACAACCGCTGGGTCAAGGAGGACGTGCACAAGGCGCTGTTCGTGTCCTTCGAGCAGGAAGCCCAGGGGCTGCTCGACAAGTACCTCGACGAGGTCGAGGCGACGCTCGACAGCCGCACCATCAAGGACCCCATCACCAGCGAGGAGCGCAAGCCCGACGAGCGCTTCCTGCGCAACGTCGAGGAGAAGATCCGCATCTCCGAATCCGGCAAGCTCTCCTTCCGCCAGGAGGTGGTGAGGAAGGCGATGGGCGCGTACAAGCGCGGCGAGAAGTTCACCCTCGACAGCCACGCCCCGCTGCACGACGCGGTGGAGCAGTACCTCTTCGAGCAGCGCCGCGACGTGCTGCGCCTGGTGTCCTCGAGCTCCCGGCCCGACGACGAGACCCGCCAGAAGATCTCGGTGGTCGAGAAGCGGCTGGTCGACGAGTACGGCTACGACACGCACAGCGCGCGCGAAGCGCTCAACTACGTGACCAGCCTGCTCGCCCAGGAGTGACCCGGGCCCATGATCCGCATCGCCGCAGAAACGCCCTGGTACGACCTCTTCTCGAGAGGCGCGCGCGACTGGCTGCGGCATAACCAGAAGGTCCGCGAGGCGGTCAAGAACACGCTGCCCGAGATCCTCTCCGGCGAGGATCTGATGACCGGCGACAGCAAGAACCGCACGGTGATGGTGCCGGTGAAGTTCCTCGAGCATTCGCGCTTCCGCCTCGCCGACCCGAGCTCGCAGCAGGGCGCCGGGCAGGGCCAGGGCCAGCCCGGGGACGTGCTTCAGCCCGGGCGCGACAAGGGCGACGCGCAGTCGCAGTCCGGCGGCACCGAGAACGGCGAAATCCGCTTCGTGGTCGAGATGAAGCTCGAGGAGATCATCGACTGGATCTGGGAGGAGCTCAAGCTCCCGGACCTCAAGCCCAAGCGCACCTCGACCATGGACGAGCCCGACTACGTGCGCGAAGGCTGGGACCGGCGCGGCGCCCGCTCGCGTCTGGACCGCAGAAGGACCCTCAAGGAGGCGGTCAAGCGCCGCTCGATCCAGGAAAACCCGATTCCGATCATCAACGAAGACCTGCGCTTCCGCCAGCTCGTCAAGCGCGCCACGCCGTCGATGAACGCGGCGGTGATCTTCGCCCTCGACGTCTCGGGCAGCATGGACGAAGCGCAGCGCAAGCTCGCCAAGCAGTTCTTCTTCTTCGCCCTCCAGGGCATCCGCCGCCAGTACAGCAAGGTCGACACCGTGTTCCTCGCGCACGCCGCGCAGGCCTGGGAGTTCGACGAGAGCCAGTTCTTCCAGGCGTCCTCGAGCGGCGGCACGGTGTCCTCTTGCGCGTTCCAGCTCGCGCTCGACGTGGTGAAGAACCGTTACGACCCGAGCCGCTACAACGTGTACTTCTTCTACGCCTCCGACGGCGAGAACGCTGCCGAGGACCGCGAGCCCGCGGCCGCGGCGCTGCGGCTGCTGGCCGCCCAGACCAACTACTCGGGCTACGTCGAGACCGGCGGGGTCGCCACCTTCCGCCCGCGCGAGACGCAGGTCGCGGAGGTGTTCAGCGAGATGAAGGGCGCCGGCCTGCCCGTGGGTATGAGCCAGCTCTCGTCGCAGGAGGACGTATGGCGCGCGATTCGCGAGTTCTTCAAGGAAACCGAAAAGAGTGACTGAGCTCGAGCAATACGCGGCGAGCATCGAGGAGCTGGCGAAGCGCCTCGGGCTCGACTACTACAACGTCGACTTCGAGGTGGCGCCGGCGAGCCTCATGACCGAGATCGCGGTCTATGGCCTGCCGGTGCGCATGCCGCACTGGTCCTTCGGCGTGCGCTACATCCACCAGCTCGTGCGCCAGAGCATGGGCCACTCCAAGATCTTCGAGGTCATGTTCCCGGGCGATCCCTGCCGCGCGTTCCTGATGGACGGCAACTCGCTCGCCGAGAACACCCTGGTGACGGCGCACGTGCTCGGCCATGCCGACTTCTCCAAGAACAATCAGCTGTTCGCGCGCTTCCACGAGATGGCGGGGGGCAACATCGTCGAACATGCCGCGGCGCACGCTCACCGCATCCAGCAGGCCATCGACAAGGTCGGGATGGAAAAGGTCGAGTCGGTGCTCGACGCCGCGCTGGCGCTCGAGTCTCACGTCGACGTCGACGGCGAACTGCACCGCACGCGCTATCCCGAGTACAGGCCGGAGAAGGCCGCCGGGCCCGAAAGTGCGTTCCAGCGCCGCTTCCGCGATCTGCCGGGCGCCGCCGAGGCGGCCAAGGTCGAGGCCGGACCGGTGCGCGCACCGGTGCCGCCGCACCCCGAGTTCGATCTCCTCTGGTTCATCGCTCATTACGCCCCGGAGCTCGAGCAGTGGGAGCGCGACATCTTCCTCATGGTGCGCTCCGAGTCGCTGTACTTCTACCCGGTGTTCGCCTGCCAGATCATGAACGAAGGCTGGGCCTCCTACTGGCACGCGCGGCTCCTGCGCGAGGCCGACTTCCTGCCGCAGACGTTGTATCTCGCCGCCATCAAGGCGCATTCGGACGTGGTGCGGCCCTACGCCGCGGGGCAGCAGACCGCGCTCGCGATCAACCCCTACCACCTCGGCTTCACGCTGTGGGAGCACATCATCGACACGCACGGCCTGTCGCGCGCGCGCGAGGTGATGCGCGACGAGGACGACTTCGGCTTCATCCGCAACTTCCTCGACCGCGAGCTCGCCGAACAGCTCGAGCTATTCGTCTACGAGGCGAGCTCGGGTGATGAGATCAAGGTCGCGAACCGCGACGTGAACGCCATCCGCGAGGCGATCCTCGCGCCCAAGTTCAACTACGGCGCGCCGCGCGTCGCGGTCACCGAGATGCACAACGACGGCAGCCTGGTGCTCGCGCACGAGCACAAGAGCGACGGCCGGGGCCTCGACGTGAACCGCGCCAAGCGGGTGCTCGAGTACACCAAGCGCGTGTGGCGCCGGCCGGTCAAGCTCGCCACGGTCAACGATCGTGGCGAGCCCGCCGAGCTCACCGCTTAGCTACAAGACAATAATCAGCAGCAGGACCAGCAGGATGATGAGCAGCAGGTCCTGGTTGGAGAGCGCGCCGCCGGCGGCGAGCTGATCCAGGCGCCCGGCGAGCTGGCTCACCTCCTCGGGGGTCATCGCGTCTACCCGGGCGCGCGCGTCCGCGGGACTCACACCCATCTTCTCGATCTGCGTGGCAAGCTCCGGGCGCTCGAGCATGCTCTTCACCCGATCGCGCTCCGGGTCCTGGACGCCGATCATGCCGGCGTGGGCCTGCGGCGCGACGAGCACGACTGCCAATGCGATGGTTCTTAGTAGTTTTGTCATGGTCGATCCTCTCCTGAGCGAGACCTGCCAAATATAGATTGAAACCGCTTCCGGCGTCAGCCGCTTGGAACGCTTCGTGGCGCTTTCGCTA
>JBJMWH010000448.1:0-3973 GCA_045810245.1 Burkholderiales bacterium
GCCGACCCGTCAGCGATGCGGGAAGCCATAACACGGCTGGTCGCAGGGCGTCCCTAGCAGGCGCCCGGCCGGGCGCCGGTTCTCTCGTGCCGGGCGTTCGCAAAAATACGTCAGCACGAAGGACGGCTGCCTCGCGAGCCGCTATGCTCGAAAGCATGCGCGTCATCGGCCGCGTTCTCCTCGGGACCCTGGCGATCGTTTTCGCCATGGCGTTTCTCGCGCGGCTCGTTAGCCGGCCTCGCCGCCGCGGCAAGCACGTGCACGCCACCGTGCAGCCGCGTACGAGGCCGCAGGCAGCGCAACCGTCGTCGCGCCATCACGCCGGCGCGGCCACCTGCCTCGCCGCGCTGCCCGGGGGAAGCGGCTGGGGGCGGCTGGTCGTACCGCCTTCGTCGCGCTCGCGTACCCTGCGCCGCAAAGGCAGGCGCGCGATGCGCGTCATGACGGGCTATCGGCCGCGGCGCACGCGCTTTTCGACGGCGCCGCTCTCGCGCCTGCAAAAAACGGTAAGCGGCATGACTTACGCCATGCGCGAATCGGGCACGCCGCCGCAGCATGCTGCAAATGAAGGCCTGGTTCGTGATCGCAGTCTGCCTCGCCGCCGGCGTGCCGGCGCAAGCCGCCGAGCCCGCCGGGCCGGGCTGGGCCGCGAATTCGCAGCCGCAACTGCCGCGCCCTCAGCCCGCCGCCAAGCCCTCGTCCCTCGCCGAGCCTGAACGAAAGCAGCCCGCCGCCGCGCTCGCGGTGACGCTCACCGACGATGCCGACTCGACCAGGCTGCCGGCGTTCGCCACGCCGTCGACGCCCATGCCGAAGAAGCTTTTCCGCGTCGGCGTGGAATGGTCCTTCTGAGCTAGAGCGCGGCGACGAGCCAGGCGAACACCGCGCCGCTCACCACGACGCCGGCTACGAAGAGACTGTCGTCGGGCCGCATGATCATTCGATCGAAGCGCCTGTAGGCGGGGCCGGCCAAATCGCGCTTGGGCGGTTTCGGCGTGCGCAGCTTCCGCTTCGATTCATTCCGCATCGTTCCCCCTTGCAGTCTTACAGCCGACTGTAGTGCCCGACCCGGGACTGGGCGTAGGAACTGCGTCACGCTGGCCGTTGCAAAGGTTTACACTGCCCTCCGATGATTGCGCGGCGCTCGTTCATTGCCGGGAGCCTGGCTCTGCTGTCGCAGCCGGTCTGGGCGCAGGAGCGCACGGCGGAGCGAATGGTGCGCGTTGGTGTTCTAGACCCGCTCCCGCCGGCAATCAACGCCGCCAACGTCGAGCAGCTGCGTAAGGGCCTGCGCGGGGCCGGCTACAGCGAAGGCCGCAACCTCGCGATCGAATACCGTGCCTCCGATGGCCGTGCCGGCCGCTACAGCAGCCTGGCGGAGGAGCTGCAGCGCGCCGGCGTGGATGTCCTCATCGCGCGCGGCACGCAGGCGGCGCTCGGCGCGAGAAGCGTCACGCGCGACACGCCGATCATCGCGCTCGGGGTGAACGACCCGGTGGACACCGGTCTGGTCGAGTCGCTCGAGCGTCCCGGCGGCAACGTGACCGGCATCGCATTCCAGATCAAGGATCTCGAGACGCGCCGGGTCGACGTGCTGCGCGCGCTCGCGCCGAAGACGCGCCGCGTCGCCGGGCTCATGAACATGGGCAATCCGGCCATCGCGCACGCCTGGAAAATGGCCGAGGAAGCGGCGCGTGGGTTCAAGCTCGATGCGGTGCTCGTCGACGTGCGCAAGCGCTCTCAGATCCAGGCGGCCTTCGACACGGTGCGCAGCCGCGAAGGCGACGCCGTGATCGTGCAGCTCGGAACGCTCGGCGCGCCGCAGCGCGAGTCGGTCGTCGAGCTCGCCGCGCGCCATCGCCTGCCGGCGATCTACACCGCGCGCCAGTACGTCGACTCCGGCGGCCTCGTTTCGTATGGTGTCGACGCCGGGCAGCTCTTCTTCCGCGCCGCGACCTTCGTCGACCGGCTGGTGAAGGGCGCCAAGCCCGGCGAGCTCGCGATGGAGCCGCCGCCCAAGTTCGAGCTGGTCATCAACCGCAAGACGCTGCGCTCGCTCGACCTCGTGATCCCGCCCGACCTGCTGCTGCGCTCGAACGAAATCGTCTGACCGGAGCCGCTCGCCGGGCCTTGTATTGGCCGCTACCGGCCGCATCTTGTGAGCCATGGAAACGAGCGACAAGCTGCTGGTCGCCTGCGAGAGCTGCGGCACGGGGAACCGCGTGCCGCGCGAGCGCTTAGGCGACGAGCCCAGGTGCGGCAAATGTCAGGCCTCGCTGCTTCAGGGCAAGCCGGTCGACCTCGACCCGGCGCGCTTCGACAGCTTTCTCAGCCGCAACAGCCTGCCCGTGGTGGTGGACTTCTGGGCCGCCTGGTGCGGTCCGTGCAAGGCCATGGCGCCTGCCTTCGAGCGCGTGGCCTCGGAGCAGAAAACGCGCGCCCGCTTCGCCAAGGTCGACACCGAGCGGGCGCAGTCGGTGGCGGCCCGCTTCGGCATTCGCTCGATCCCTACGCTGATCCTGTTTCGCGACGGCCGAGAGGCGGCGCGCGTTTCCGGCGCCATGGACGCGGCCGCGCTTTCCGGCTGGCTGGCGCGCCAGATCGCGGCCTGATGCGCCGCGATCTGCTCGAGCTGCACCGCGCGCTCGTCGAGTCGGAGCGGCGGGAATACGAGCGCGTCCGCGGCCGCATGACTGACCGCGCCTTTCTGGAGGCGCTGATCGGCGCGCCCGAGCTCGCCTGGCTCAACCCGTTCACGTCGCTGATCGTGCGGCTCGAGGAAGTGCTCGAAGAAAATCCCGGCGGAACCGCAGTCGATGATTGCGTCGCGGAGACCCGCAAGCTCCTGCGGCCGAACGCCGGCGGCTACGGCTTCCAGCGCCGCTACGCCGAAGCGATGCAGCGCAGCCCCGAGGTGGTGGTGGCGCACGGCCGGGCCATCGCCGCCGTCGGCAGGGAGGAATCCTGAAGGAAAATAGGGACAGTCCCTATTTATTTCCCCCATTTATTCCTTCCCGGCGCCGACCCAGCCGTTCTCGGTGAGATCGAACACGATCCCGTCGGGGTCGTGGTATTTCACTTCGTAGAAGCCGCCACCTTCGCGCGGCTCGCCCATCCAGTGCTGCGCTCCGGCGGCCTCGACTTGCCTGCGCGCCGCGGCCACGTCTTCGACGATGAAGCCGAAGTGATGCACGCCGACGAAGCCGCGGCCACGGTGGCCCGCCATCTCTTCGCTCTTGTAGCGCAACAACGCGATGTTGATTACACCGTCGCTCAGATAGACGCCGCTTGCGCCCGCCCAGTCGGTCTCGCCTACGCGCTTCAGTCCGAACGCCTCCATGTAGAACTTCGCTGCCTTTTCAGGATCCGGGACCGTGAGCGCGATATGTCGGAGCTTGGCCATGCCCCGATCATAACCGCACGCAGCCGTCGAGCTGAAAGGCGCTAGAATTTCGCCCCTTCATGCTCATCGTCCTGCGGCTGTGGGTCTGATCGTCCAGAAATTCGGCGGCACCTCGGTCGGGTCGGTCGAGCGCATCCGCAACGTCGCGCGTCGGGTGGCGAAGTGGAAGGCCGCCGGGCACGACCTCGTGGTCGTGCCCTCGGCGATGGCCGGCGAGACCAACCGGCTGCTCGCGCTCGCCAAGGAGCTGCAGCCGCAGCCCGACCCGCGCGAGCTCGACGTCGTGGCGACCACCGGCGAGCAGGTGACGATCGGGCTCCTCTGCATGGCGCTGATGCAGCTCGGCGTGCGCGCGAGGAGCTATACCGGCTGGCAGGTCAAGGTGCTCACCGATTCCGCGTTCACCAGGGCGCGCATCATTTCGATCGACGAAGGGCCGATCCGCGAGGACCTCGCCGCCGGCGCGGTGGTCGTGGTGGCGGGCTTTCAGGGCGTGGACGAGCGCGGCAACATCACCACGCTCGGGCGCGGCGGCTCGGACACCTCGGCGGTCGCGCTCGCGGCCGCGCT
>JBJMWH010000449.1:0-3075 GCA_045810245.1 Burkholderiales bacterium
TCACGACCGCCGCGATCATCTGCCGAGCCTTTTCCCGCGACGCGGTTCCCCGAAGCAGCAAGGGCAGCGCGACGTTCTCCTCGACGGTGAGGTGGGGGAGAACGTGAAAGGCCTGGAACACGAAACCGAAGTAGTCGCGCCTGAGCAGCGACAACTCATCGTCGCTCAGCTTTTCAATTTCACGATCAAGAAAGCAGATGCTCCCCGCATCGACCGGCTCGAGGCCCGCGACCACGTTGAGGAGGGTCGACTTGCCGATGCCCGAATCCCCGAGGACCGCGACGTACTCGCCGGCGGCGATGTCGAGAGAGACGGCGTTCAGCACGGCGCGAGCGCCGAAGCGCTTGGTCACTGCGGTGAGGCGGAGCACCCCGCGATCTTAGTCGAGCGGGACGCCGCGGGCGCTCGCCACCTGGACGCTCGACACCGGCGCGCTTCGGTTGCCCCAGGCGCCGCGGATATAGGTCACGACCGCGGCGATTTCGCCGTCGCTCAGCACGTGCGCGAACGGCGGCATTCCGTAGGGCTTCGGGTTGCCGCGAGTGCTGGGCGGAAAACCGCCGTTCAGCACGATGCGGATCGCGTTCACGGGATTCGCCATCAGGATCGCTTGGTTGCCTGCGAGCCGCGGGTAGATTCTCGCCACGCCCTCGCCGGCCGGCTGATGGCAGTCGGCGCAACGATCGCGGTATACGCGCGCGCCGAGCGTCATCAACTGCTCCTGCTGTGCGCCCGTGAGCCGCGAGCCGCTTGCGGTCTCCTCGTCGCCATCGCCCCGCGACCTGAGATAGACCGCCATCGCCCGCAGATCGGCGATGGCGAGATGCTGCAGGCTGTCGCGGATCACCTCCGACATCGGCCCGAATGCGGCGCGCCCGGAAGACACGCCGTGCTTCAGAAATTCGGCGATCTCGTCGGGCGCCCTGTTCGACCCGAGCGACGGCGCGTACCAGTTCAGCATCGGGATCAGGCCGCCGCCGATGTCCTTCTGCCGCACGCTGCCCAAGACCCCGCGACGGGCGTGGCAGGCCGCGCAGTGGCCGAGCCCCTCCACGAGGTACGCGCCGCGATTCCACTCGGGCGTCTCGCGCGGATCGGGCTTGAACTCGCCTTCCCTGAAGTAGAGCGCCTGCCAACCGGCGAGCAGCGGCCGCTGGTCGTACGGGAAGCGCATCTCGTGCGGCCGGTTCTCTTGCGAGACGGCGGCGATCGACTTGAGGTAGGCATACATTGCATCGGCGTCCTCGCGCGTGACCTTGGTGTAGGCCCAGTAGGGAAAAGCCGGATAGAGCAGCGAGCCGTCCTTCGATTTCCCCTCGTGCAGCGCGCGCCGGAAGTCGTCGGAGGACCACGTCCCGAGGCCGGTCCGCGGATCGGGCGTGATGTTGGAGCTGTAGAGCGTTCCGTAAGGCGTCGCGATCGCGCGGCCGCCGGCATAGGGCTGGCCGCCATGCGCGGTGTGGCACGAATAGCAGTTGCCCGCGCGCACCAGATACTCCCCGAGCTTCACGTCTGCGCTGGCGAGCGGCCGCGGCGCAGGCTCGCGTCCCCAGGGAAAGAGAACGAACCAGGCCACCGCCAGCGCGATGAGCACGGTGAGCGTCGCCATGGCGGCGAGACGCCGCATGTGCATCATGTTCCGCCGCACTCCATCGGCAACTTGAGGGATCCGGCGGGCAACGGGCCGGGAAGTTCTACAGATTGGAATGCGAGCCATGCGGCGAGCGCTTCGATATCGCCGGGCTCGAGGCGCGAGGCGATGTCCGCCATGCAGTCGGGTGCCTGCGCGCGCCGTAGGCCATTGCGCCATGCGCCCATCTGGGCGGCGATATAGTTCACCTCCAGGCCGACGAGGCCGGGAATCGCGGGCGCCATGCCCGTGAGGCGCTCGCCGTGGCAGGCGGTGCAGGCCGGGATCTTTCTTACCGCATCGCCGCGCTTCATCAATGCCTCGCCGCGTGCCCGGACTTCGCTCGAAGGCTGCTGCTCCGGTGGTGGAAACGCCGGCGCTTGCATGGCGTAGTGGCGCGCGATGTCGCGCAGGTAGTCGTCCGAGAGGAAGGCGACGATGTAGTTCATCGCCGGCGACTGGCGCCTGTGCTCCCGGAAGTTCGCGAGCTGGTTGAAGAGGTAGCCGGCGGGCTTGCCGGCGATGCGGGGGTAGTACTCGTTCGCCTTCAGCCCCTCGCCTTTCTTGCCGTGGCAGGCAGCGCAGGCTGCAAGGCGCTGCTCGAGCGTATCGGGAACCTGCTGTGCATGCGCAAGACCGGAGCCAAGCAGAATGGCGGCGGCCAGAGCCGAACATCTCACGGGTGCACTTTAGTTCATCCTCGCTTGCTTGCGCGGCGGGAGGGCGTCCTCTAGACTGCCTAAGCCCAGGTTTCGACTCGAATTTAAATTCCGGAGGAGGACGCAGTGATCAAACCCATTCTCGCCGCCGCTCTGGCGGCCAGCGTCGCTTGCGCGTTGCCGGCGGCGGCGCAGCAGCAGAAGCTGAAGATCGGCTTCATCAGCACGATGAGCGGCCCGCCGGCGATCATCGGCAAGCACATGAAGGACTCGGTCGAAATCGCGCTCGATCATCTCAACCGGCGCGTCGGCGGCCTCGAGACCGAGGTCATCTACGGCGACGACCAGTTCAAGCCCGAGGTCGGCGTGCAGCTCGCCGAGGAGATGCTCAAGAAGAACCAGGTCGACTTCATGGCCGGCATCATCTGGTCGAACGTCATGATGGCGGTCGTGCCGGTGGTCACCGGCGCCGGCAAGATCATGGTCGGCGCCAACGCCGGCGCGAGCCCGCTCGCGGGCGCGCAGTGCAACGAGCTCTACTTCTCGGCCTCCTGGAACAACGACCAGTCGCCGGAGGCGATGGGCAAATACCTGCAGGACAAAGGCATCAACGACCTGTACGTGCTCGCGCCGAACTACCAGGCGGGCAAGGACATGGTGGCGGGCCTCAAGCGCTACTACAAGGGCCGCATCGTCGAGGAGGTCTACACCAAGTTCCAGCAGCAGGACTACCAGGCCGAGATCACCCAGCTGCGCGCGAAGAACCCCAAGGCCGTGTTTGCGTTC